>SKQZ01000454.1 GCA_007118765.1 Candidatus Hydrogenedentota bacterium | reverse complement strand
TTGCTTGCCCGCCGACTTCGACGTGTAATAACACGCTGTCAGCCGGCGGCCTGCGCAAAACACCTGCTCTGGCGCAATCTTCACAGGCTCACGACAAAACCTGATGAAATATCCGGGTTAAACCGCTACAATTCTCCTGTATCCAATGCCTTTTCACCCATCATGCCCAAAGCGCCCACCACAAAAATAAGTGACGCAAATCGCTCGTCCTTGGTGAGGCCTTGTTTATAACGATAGAATATCTGTTGCGCAATCACGGCCAGTTTCAGCAGACCAAACACGAAATAAAACAGCATGTTTGACACATCCCGCCCGGTCCGCGCACCATAGTTTTCGACCACCTCGCGGCGGGTCATGCATCCGGGTTCGAGGGTCAGAAAGCACGGCACAATGCCCAGCGAGATGTCCTTGGGTTCATTCCAATAACTGAGCGCCACGCCCAAATCCATGAGCGGATCGCCGATGGTACACATTTCCCAGTCGAGCACACCAATAATCCGGGTAAAGTCGTCGGGATCAAGCACAAGGTTATCAAATTTGTAGTCATTATGAATGAAGACAGCGTCGGTATCGGCCGGGCAGTTGTCGCGCAAATAGGCGGCAAGCCGTTCAATGGCGGGGATATCATCCGTTTGTGACCGGTGATAGCGGTCTATCCATCCGTTCACCTGTCGTTCCGTAAAAGAGCCTTCACGCCGCAAGTCACCGAGTCCGATGGCTTCGTAATCCACCTCATGGAGGCGTGCGAAATTATCTACAAACACCTCGCAACAGCGCCGCGCCAGTTCGGGCGTACATTCAAACCCCGCTGGCTTCTTGCCCCGCAGAATGACCCCCTTCACACGTTCCATGACATAAAAGGGCGCTCCGAGAACGTCGGCATCGTCGCAATAGGCCAGAGGTCGCGGAGCCGGCGCATAAACAGGGTGCAATGCACTGAGTACGCGATATTCGCGGCTCATGTCGTGGGCCGCTTTCACTTTGCTGCCCACAGGCGGACGGCGCAACACCAATTCCTCGTCTCCCCAACACACAAGATAGGTGAGATTAGAAAACCCGCTGGGAAACTGGCGCACTTCGACCGTTTCGGCATTGCCCGGGAGCGTGTCACGCAACCACGCCGCCAGACGGGCAACGTCCAGCTCCTCTCCGTCCCGCACCGGGCGGGGCTCATCCAGCAGTTGAGCCATAGTAATAACGCTCCTTACATGATATGCCGCACATAAACGCGCTGTGCGTCTGCAGAACCAACGCGTTCACTATCGTGCGGCATCCTCGCTCGCGTACTGTCGCAAAATGCGTTTTGCCACGGATAATTTGTGTACTTCGTCGGTACCGTCATAGATGCGTGCGGCGCGTTCCATACGATAGAACATTGCAAGCGGCGTATAATCCGTAACGCCCAGTCCGCCGTGGGCTTGCAGCGCCCGGTCCACCACACGCATCATGGTGTTGGCCACGGTAAATTTGATTAACGAAATATCGTCACGGGCCGCCTTCGCGCCCTTATTGTCAATCACCCATGCAGCGTGCAACACCATCAAACGCGCGGCGTCTATCTCCGCACGGCTTTCCGCTATCCAACCCTGCACAAACTGTTTGGACGCCAATGGCCGGTCAGCGCTGATATGACGTTCCACGGCCCGTTGGCACATGAGTTCAAAGGCACGCTCACACACGCCAATCCAGCGCATGCAATGATGAATGCGGCCGGGGCCCAGCCGTTCCTGCGCCATCAGAAAACCGGCGCCCTCCGGGCCGATACGGTTAGACTGCGGCACCCGGCAATTCTCAAAGCGCAGCTCCGAATGGCTGGCCCAGCTCTCGCCGCGATGCCCCATAAAAGGCGTTGTCGTTTCTATAATCAGTCCCGGCGTGTCCATGGGCACAAGAATCTGACTGGCCCGCAAGTGGGGGGGCGCATCAGGCGCGGTGACCGCCATCACCACACAGAAGGCAGCGCCATCGCCGCCGGTGGTCCACCATTTTCTGCCTTCGAGGACATAGTCGTCGCCGTCTTTTGTTGCTGTTGTACCCATCCAGACAGGATTTGACCCCGGATAATCCGGTTCGGTCATGCCAAAACAGCTGCGAATGTCGCCGTCAAGCAGCGGTTGCAAATATCGCGCTCTTTGTTCGTCCGACGCATACTGCAACAACAACTCCATATTCCCCGAGTCCGGCGCTTGACAGTTGAACGTAAAGTGGCCCAGCGGCGTGCGCCCGATTTCAGCCGAAAACAAGCCGTGTTCAAGGAGCGACAAACCCATCCCGCCGTGCTCTTTGGCAATCTGCGGCAGCCACATGCCTTGTTGTTTTACTTTGTCACGCTGTTCCCGCAGTTTCGGTTCAACCGCGGCAAAGCCCTGCTCGAAGAACTCGGGTTCAAGGGGATACAGGTTTTGCTCCACAAAGGTACGCGCCTTCTTCAAGAGCATTTGTAGTTCGTCGGAAATGGCAAAGTCCATAATACACTCCCGTTTTGTGCCCAGCCCTAACCCGCATATTTCATAAGATTTCTGTTGCGCCTGCGAATCTTACACCATATCAGGCACTTTGCTTGCCCGCCGACTTCGACGTGTAATAACACGCTGTCAGCCGGCGGCCTGCGCAAAACACCTGCTCTGGCGCAA
>SKQZ01000060.1 GCA_007118765.1 Candidatus Hydrogenedentota bacterium | reverse complement strand
TTTGCGCAGGCCGCCGGCTGACAGCGTGTTAAGACACGTCGAAGTCGGCGGGCAAGCAAAGTGCCTGATATGGTGTAAGATTCGCAGGCGCAACAGAAATCTTGTGAAATATGCGGGTTAATGATGCAGTTGTTTGCCCTGTTTCATGGTCATGTGTCCTGACATGACGTGTGATACGATGGAAAACACGTCCTCAACAGGCCCGTATTCGTCAGGTGTCGTTGCCACATGAACGACAATATCACAACAGGCCGCGAATCCGCCGCCATCAAAGCCACAAAGGCCGATGGTGGTATTGCCGTGTTGGCGGGCATACGTTAAACCGTGCAGTATATTGGGGCTGTTTCCGCTTACGGACAAGGCCATCACCACGTCGCCCGGCTGGAGCTGGACTTTTAGCTGATGCGAAAAAATGTGTTCGTAACCGCTGTCATTGGCAAGTGCGGTGATGGTGGCCACGTTGTCGGAAAGTGAAAAGGCGCGGAAAGGGGGCGCACCGTCGCAATAGGCGCCCGCCACCAAGTCATTGACGAAGTGGGCGGCCGTGGCGGCGCTGCCGCCGTTGCCCATGATGTATAAGGCGTTGCCTGAATCGCGTGCGGCTTCAATGATTTCGACGGCCCTGCCCACAGCCTTCCAGTCCAGCGCGTCAAGCAGTTCGGTTAAACGTTCCCGATATAACTGTGCGTAGTGCGGGAAATCGCCTGCCTGCGAAAATAATTCGGCCATCTTATGCATACGGTAATTGATCCTGTGGTTAAGCGAGCGACATAAAACCGGGTTAACACAGATCGCGAATGGACACCTGTTTCAAGATGTGCGTACCCACCTCCGACATGGGCAGCCGCTCTTGTTCCATACTGTCGCGATGACGGATGGTCACCGTTTCGTCTTCTTTCGTCTGGTGATCAACGCAAATGCAGAAGGGCGTGCCGATTTCGTCCTGACGGCGATAGCGCCGGCCAATGGCCCCGGCGTGATCGTAGTAGGTATTGAACTTCTTGCGCAGTTGTTTTTCGAGCGCATCCGCAATCTCCGCCAAGCCGTCTTTTTTCACCAGCGGCAGCACGGCCGCTTTGATCGGCGCAAGTTTGGGCTCAAACCGCATCACCACCCGCGTGTCGTCGTTCACCGTTTCTTCATCGTAAGCGTCACATAACAACGCCAGTACCGTGCGATCAACGCCTGCGGACGGTTCGATGACCGTGGGGATATAGCGTTCTTTTCGTTCCGGGTCAAAGAAACTCAGGTCTTTGCCGGAATGTTCTTTGTGTTGGGTGAGATCATATACGCCGCGATTGGCCAAGCCCTGCAGTTCGCCCCAGCCGAAGGGAAAGTTGTATTCCACATCCACCGTGCGCTTGGAATAATGGGCCAATGATTCCTTGGGATGTTCGTACCATCGCAACTTGTCCTCTTTGAGGCCAATGGCAACATACCAGTCCCATATTGCCTGTTGCCACCGGTCGAACCATTCTTCGGCCTCGTCTTCATGGCAGAAGAATTCAATTTCCATCTGCTCAAACTCGCGACTGCGGAAAATGAAATTGCGCGGGTTCACTTCGTTGCGGAAGCTCTTGCCCATTTGCGCAATGCCAAAGGGTATCTTCACGCGCGTGGACGAAACGATGTCCTTGAAACTCACAAAGATGGATTGGCATGTTTCCGGGCGCAAATATGTTTCCAAGGCGGTGTCTTCGCTTACGCCCATACGTGTACGCAACATGCTGTTGAACGTGCGCGGCTCCGACAATTCGCCGCCGCACTCCGGACACTGTTCGCTTTCCAAGTGGTCTTGTCGAAAACGTTTCTTGCACTCTTTGCAATCCACCAAGATGTCGTGGAACTTCTCAACATGGCCGCTGGCCACCCATACCTGCGGGTGCATGAGAATACTGGCGTCCAATCCGACCATATCGTCGCGACTGGTAACGAACGCATGCCACCAGTGATCCCGGAGATTGCGTTTCAGTTCAACGCCGAGCGGGCCAAAATCCCAGCAGCCGTTGACGCCGCCGTAAATGCCGCTTGATTGAAATATAAACCCCTTGCGCTTACAAAGGCTCACAAGTTTATCCACAATATTCTCCTGTTTCCCGTGATGGTTTGCGCGTGGGCGACAGCCCTCTTGTCGCGGCTGGGCATGGCACCACAAAACCATGCACTTCCCCTGTGTTCAGAACAGGAAACGGCCGGACTTGAGACGATCTTCACGCTAACAATCAAATACGGCGCGGTCGCCTTGCCGCTAAAAGAAAACGTCCGGCGCCACGCCACCGCATGTGTCCGTGTAGCATTAATGCGGTAGTATAGTGGGGGCTGTTTTGACAAGTCAAACAGAGCGTTAACACGGCGCTCAAGAAAACGCCGTCCAAGGAAGGTCCTTCACCGTCCCGCACGACGCCGGGCCAACTGCCACGGCGCCTGTTGACTCACAACAAGACCGTGCGTTGTGCAGGGGAAGCGTTCCCCGCCATGGCAGAGGCGAAACAGGCAGGTTAGCCCGGATATTTCATCAGGTTTCGTCGTGAGCCTGTGAAGATTGCGCCAGAGCAGGTGCTTTGCGCAGGCCGCCGGCTGACAGCGTGTTATTACACGTCGAAGTCGGTGGGCAAGCAAAGTGCCCGATATGGTGTA
>SKQZ01000309.1 GCA_007118765.1 Candidatus Hydrogenedentota bacterium | reverse complement strand
TTGAAACGGCCGATCCGAAATATCCCTCTTCGCCGGGGACGGGCCAGCGGTCGGCGTGACGGGTAAACACATCACCGGCATTCAACAAATACACGTTGGGATACCGCTCCCGGTAGGCGTCCACATGCGCACGGAATGCCGCCAGATGATTGAAGTTAAAATGCAGGTCATTGTCGTGCAACAAAATGATTTTCGTCCGCACGGGATAGCGCAACCGCAGCAATTCACCTTCCCCGTCCGGCACAATGCGAACACGACCGGCGCCGTCATCGCCGGTCAACACCAACAATACATCGTCGGTGTCCGGCGTCGTCACCGTAAAGCGCCCGGAACGGTCTGTTTGGGTGCTCCCGTGGCGATGCTCCGGCAGGAAATCAGGCACATCATAAGCGTATGCGCACACCGTGATATCTGCCACGGGAACCCCCTCGGCGTCTTCAACTATGCCTGTAACCTGCACCGCCACGACACTGGTTGCAGCGGCAACACCCAGCAACAGCAATACAAAAACACGCATCTTACAGGCTTGGTATCTTTTCTCGTTCATTGTCATGTGCTATTCCTTTTCACTGTTACACGCGCCGGCGTTTGCAGGTCAACACGGCCGTTACCCGCAGTTCTTGACCGCATCGGCCAGCGCTTCCAACTGGGCGGTGGTCACGGCGTAATCCATGTCGTGACTGGAAATAATCAGGCCGCCCTCTTTGCCAAGAAGCGTATGAAGCTGGCTTACATGCTCATGAACCGCCTCGGGCGTCATCTCATGGATTCGGTTGGTGGCCAGCCCGCCATACACCCCCATTTTGCCGTGGTTCTCTTGCTTGAAAGCCTTGAAATCATGCAGTTCCGGCTGCAATGGGTTCAGCATTCGGATGCCCAACTCGTCACGAAACAACGACCACACGGCATCCACTTTTCCGTCTGTATGGAAGAAAATCGGCAGGTCATGGGCATGCCCGATGTCAATTACCTTTTTCCAATGGGGCAAAATGTATTCCCGCAGCTGTTCAGGCGATATCAGCAGCCCCCCATTGAACGCCACATCGTCCTGCACATACAGCGCAGCAATGTCGTACTTGCAGGCCCGTTCGGCTATGGCGGCCATTACATCGGACATGCGATGAAAGAAGGCTTGCACTTCATCCGGGTACATCACCATATCCATGTATACATGCTCTTGTTTCCGCATGCCCTCGATAAGCGTCAACACGTTCGGCGAATTGACAATGACGGCGTGTTCGGGGAAATGTTGGAGATGGGCTTCCAGCCCCGCAAAAATTTCGTCGTAACGCAGTTCCGGCATGGGAATCGCGGCGGTGTCGCGCCAGTCTTCAAATAATTCGGCAACCATCCACTGTGTGCCCGCCTGTTCCTTAAACGTGCCTGTGGGAAAGGGCGGTACACATCCATAACTTTCGATGACATCCACGCCAAAATGGGTGACCCGAAATTCGGGACCGAATGACGCTTCCAGTTCGGCCATGCGCCGTCGGTCCATCCAGAAGTTGAAGGGCGGTCGGTCAGGCTTTTCAAAACGAATGGCGCGTTCCACGCGTTCTCGGGAAGTCATGGGCATAGCGTATCTCGCTTGTAAAGGGTTTTGCTGCGGGAATCATACAACGGTCTGGCATCACGGTACACCACAGCCATTGTATCCAAAATATCCTGCCAATGTACAAGGCGGCTACCCACGGTCACGCAAAAAGTTGCCGATTACCTTCGAACACAGGTCAGGCTGTTCGTTATGAGGCGCGTGACTGGCGTTCGGTATGATTTCATGGGTTGCATCTGGCAGCAAAGCGACCATTTCAGCCGCCAGTTGACCATACTTGTTGTCCCGTTCCCCCGTAATAATAAGCACCGGCATGTCCAGCCGCTTCAACTGTTCCCACAGACCGGGTTGTGCGGAGACACTCATGCTTCGGGCCGCCGGCGCCAGCGCCACAGGGTTGTTTTCCAGGCGTCGCTGTATGAGCGATTCGAACAGCACCGGTTGGCATGACAGGGTTGAAAACAACGGCTGGCAATACCATTGTCGCAAAAACGCTTCAAACGCCGCCGTATCATCCCCTATTCGGGCCAAGGTTTGCTCCAGCGCCTCGTCCTGCTCCTGTCGCTGCCGTCGTTCGGTGCGCGTACGCAATCCAGGCGATGCAGATATAATCACCAGACAGGAAAAAAGTTGCGGATGGCGCGTCGCCAGATACAATGCAATGCGCCCGCCCATGGAATACCCGATCAAGGACACCGGAACATGCCCGTGCTCATGCAGGGCCGCCACCAGAGCCTCCGCTACCTCCGGCATGCCTGCCGCCGCGTTTACCGTATCAATGCGGGTATGCCCGTGTCCCGGCAAATCAGGACACAACAGGAGACGCTCCGCAGCGTTCAAAAACCGCCAATCGTCGCCGCACCCCATAAATCCATGCAAGGCGAGTGTGACCGGTGCGCATGAATGAACCGCGCCAAAACTATGCCAAAATATGTCGGCTTCCATTTTTTAGTTCCACCGTATTTCGTCGTAACGCCTATATTACGATTCGGCCACCTGACCGGTAGGGGGAAACAGGGCGGATAACCGATTGGAAATCCGCCCCGGACATCGTGTTCCATAAAGGTTTAACCTTAACCCAAAGAAAGGAACCGATGCCAT
>SKQZ01000178.1 GCA_007118765.1 Candidatus Hydrogenedentota bacterium | reverse complement strand
TCCCGTTCGTGTGGGTGCCTTGCCGCCGCAACTGGCCGCACTCAACCAAAGCAATGTTACGGCGCAAGGGTTGGCGGTGGAAGCGGCATTGACCGGCGACCCGGAACTGGTGGTGGCGGCGGCGGCGCTTGATCCGCTGACCTGCGCATGTCTCACCCTGAAGCAGGCGCGCGACATGGTGGCGGAAATGCTCGAAGCAGAAAAACAGTGGTTGCCTCAGTTCGAGGGCAAAGCACTGCGTCCCACGCCGACGATTGAGACCCCGCCGGGCACCAAACATGCGGATGTACCGTTGGACCCCGCCTTGGCCGTGGTGCATCGTTTTGGCGAACTGGCAGAAAAGGCGTCGTCGTAATAACCGCTGATGACGCCATCACATAGAAAACTTGTAACGTTTATCTTGGAGCGAAAAGTCATGAAACAACCACCGTATAGTTGTAGCAGACGGCAATTCTTGAAAAACGCGGCGCTGGGGGCCGCCGCGTTCTCCATATTGCCGGCAAAACAAGTCGCGGGGCTCAAAGTTGCGCGTCGTATCGGACCGAATGACCGCATTGGTCTGGGGGTTATCGGCACTGGCGGCATGGGCAGGCGGCACATCGAGGCTTTTGCCGAAAACGAACAGTGCGACCTTGTGGCATTGTGTGACGCTGCCGTGGGCCGGTTTATGCCCGTGGCGGAATGGGTGGAGGAAAATACGGGCAAACGGCCGGAGTTGGAACAGGATTTCCGGCGCTTGCTGGAGCGGGACGACATTGATGCCATTGTGGTGGCCACGCCCGATCACTGGCACCCCCTGATGACTGTCATGGGGTGTGAGGCAGGCAAAGACGTATATGTGGAAAAACCCGCCAGTGTCACCGTGTCGGAAGGACGTGCCATGGTGGAGGCGGCGCGGCGCTACGGGCGCGTGGTGCAACTGGGCTCGCAGCAGCGTTCCATGGAGGTGTTTCATCGTGCCATGGACATTATTCATGGCGGACGGCTGGGGCAAATCACCACGGCAACGGCCTGGGTTGGCATTAACCCATGGGGCGTTGGCGAAGTGCCGACGGATGTGCCGCGTGGGCTGGATTGGGATTTGTGGCTCGGCCCGGCGCCCAAAGTCCCCTTCTCAAACGAGCGGTTTGGCGGCTGGATGGGCTGGCATGATTACGCCCGGGGCGGTCAGCTGACAAACTGGGGCATTCATTTGCTGGATATTGTTCACTGGGGCATTGGACAGGACAAGCCGATTAGTGTCCAGGCGCTCGGCGGCAGCTATCGCGGCAACGTGGGACAGGATAATTACGAAACGATTGAGGCGGTTTTCGAGTATCCCGGTTGTACGGTCACATGGGAACAACGTTTCAACCATACACCTGAAAACAGGGGCTTGGGCATTGCCTTTTACGGTACGGAAGGCGCCTTGTTCGTGGATCGCGGCACCGTGGTGGTACGTCCTGATGCGCTCGGTATCCCGGAGTTTGTGGGCGAACCGGAAAAGAGCTGGGCACATCCGCCGCATCATAACGATTTCTTCGAGTGTATTCGCACCCGCAGACGTCCCGCAGCCGACATTGAGCAGGGACATCTCAGCACCGTGGCGCCCCTCTTGGCCGGTATCGCCCTGAAAACAAGACGCAAACTGTATTGGAACGCACAAGAAGAACGGTTTGTCAATGACCCGCAGGCGGATAAACATCTCACGCGTGCATACCGGGCGCCGTGGCGTCTTTAATTGTGGAAAGGCATTCAAATGTATCACCTTGGAATAAAAAGAAATAAAAGCGTCGGCTTGTATATTGCGGGCCTCTGTGCGTTGTTATTGTGTTGCGGTGTTGGCGCACAACCGACGCCGACCATAGACATGTTGGTGGCCGATTTGGCAAGCGGAGTGGAAATGCGCCAAGTGTCCGCAAGACAGCAATTGCCATTGCGCGGGCCGGAAGTGGCCGAAAAGATACTGCCACTCCTTAATGATGAACGGGATGCGGTGTATTTCGCGGCGTTGCGCGTCCTTGAAGATGTTATTCATGAAACCAATCGCCACGGAGATGAGGCGGCACAAACACGGGTGGCTGATGCCGTGTTTTCGCTCTTGACGCCGGATGCAACGGAACGTCAACAGCGGATAGGCCTTGAACTGGCGCCTTTGGCTGTCTGTGATGGACAGGACCTCTCCCCTGTTGTTGCATTGCTCGATAACAGCGACATGGGTGAACGCGCCCGGAACGCGTTGATCGTGATGGGAACAAACGACGCTGTTGCCGCTTTGTGCGATGCTCTGCCCGGCATGACGGAAGACGAGCAACTGGCCGTGTTGCGTGGGCTGGTGTTGTGTACGATTGACGACGACCATGCCGATGCCCTGTACCCTTTTCTCACTGACGGGACAGAAGCTGTGCAGGCGGCCACGTTGCGTGTGTTGGCTCCAACGGGAAAAGCGGCACTGCTCCCCCACGCCCGGCGTATTGTGGCTGAGGATGACGGAGACGGGTCGTTTGAAGGCTGGGACGGATGGTTGCGGCTTTCTGAAGCCTATGCGTTGCGCGGGGGCCATTGGGAGTTGGCCATCGCAAGCTATCGGGAAATACTTGATACGACGCCGCACCCGCTCATTCAAAGCGGCGCGGTGGTTGGGCTCGGTCGTTTCGGCGATGTGTCGGTTATGCCGTA
>SKQZ01000184.1 GCA_007118765.1 Candidatus Hydrogenedentota bacterium | reverse complement strand
TCTTACACCATATCAGGCACTTTGCTTGCCCGCCGACTTCGACGTGTACTAACACGCTGTCAGCCGGCGGCCTGCGCAAAGCACCTGCTCTGGCGCAATCTTCACAGGCTCACGACGAAACGTGATGAAATATCCGGGCTAGCCCGGTTTTTTTTCACCGGCTTTCTATTGCGCAGGCTCACGACAAAACCCTGTGAAAAACCCGGGCTGAGAACAACGAGTGCGCAGTATATCACAGTGACGATTGCGCCCAAAAAATGTAGAGCCAACGGATGCCGGCATTGGTTTGACACACGACACGCCCCGGTAAAACCTGCGGGATCGAACATCCTTGTTAATGCAAATTTAAGGACGACTCGCGGGGCAATGCTGTGGTATACTTTACGGGTATCAGAACAAGTTACCCACCAACCCTTCCCAGAGAGGATTTTTGTTTTATGACGAACCAGAATCTGGAACACACATTGGTGTTGATTAAGCCGGATGCGTTGAAGAATTCGCTTACCGGGTATGTGTTGTCTCAGTTGTCGGAGTATCACGCGGGACTGCGTTTTGCCGGGTCCAAAATTGTGAATGTGCCGCGCATGTTGGCGGAAGAGCATTATGCCGAACATCGCGCCAAACCGTTTTACTTCTCCCTCATTGACTTCATCCGCGGTCGCGACCAGTATCCCGATGCCCCCGAAAAACGCCGGGTGATTGCGCTGGTATATCAGGGCGTGGATGCAGTGCAGAAGGTGCGGGACATTGCCGGGCCGACAGATCCGCATGTAGCCCGTGAGACACGCCCCGGCTGCGTTCGCGCCCTTGGTTCCGTGGTGCCGGTGAAAGATGCCGACGGCAACGTTATCGGCCACCGCATGGACAATCTTATTCACGCCTCGGCCACCGTACCGGAGGCGGAACGCGAGATTAAGCTATGGTTCAAGCCCACCGACATCCCGCCGCTCATGCGCCCCTATGAGACCGTTACTTGCGATCAGTCCTATTACTATCAAGAGGGGCAACTGTTTACGGAATATGCCGCCGACCGCACCTTGTTGGTTGCGCCCGGCGCGTGTGTCTGGAAAACGGACCTTGAAGTGCTCAACGCCATTAACGAAGGCGCAACGCCTGCTTACACATTGGAGGCGGTGGCCAGCAAATACGTGGTTAACGAGCGCCCGGAAGAAGACTGACATCGTTGCCCGGCGGCGCCTTTACACCCCATTGTCGCGCGCGGTTTCGGTGGCATGCGTCTGATGTGATGCCAATGCGCCGAGTGCGATGCTGTACAGTTTCGTCGTGGCCGAATCCGAGCGGCTGGTAACAATGACAGGCGATGCCGCGCCCACCACGATCCCCGCAATTTCGCGCTTGGCAATATAGCGGATGGTCTTATACATGGTGTTCCCGGTTTCGAGGTCCGGCACGATGATAACATCGGCATTGCCCGTTACCGGGCTGGTGCGTCCTTTGATTTCGGCGGTATGGCTGTCGAGCACGTTGTCCATGGACAACGGCCCGTCAATGATACACGGGCCAAACATGCCGGACGCGCCCAGCCGACGCAACAGCTCCGCGTCGAGCGTGGCGGGCATGGCGGGCAAGTCCACCTTTTCCACTGCGGCAACCACCGCCACTCTTGGCATTGTCATGCACAGCACTTCCGCCACCTCAAGGGCGTTTCGTATAATGGCAATCTTCCGGTTAAAGCGGGGTCGAATGTTTATCCCCGAGTCCGTCATTAACATCAGGCGGGAACAGTCCGGCGATTCAAGCACCGCCACATGACTCAGCGGTCGGCCGCGCCGCATGCCGAATTCCTGATCAAGGATGGCACGCATAAAGGACTTTGTCGTTACCAACCCCTTCATGACGAGTTCGGCATCACCGTCATGCACCAAACGAACCGCCGCCTCCCCGGCCCGATCGGGATCGGCGACATTCAGTATGTCAACGTTTGAGATGTCAATATCCTGTTGGGCGGCAAGATGGCGAATATGGTCCGCCGCGCCCACAAGGATGGGGTGTACCAAGCCCTCCCGCATGGCGTGGGCCACGGATGCGATGACCGTATGCTCGCCCGCCGCCGCCACCGCCATGCGCGGCGTTTTGGCGCTGCGGGCGCGCTCCATGAGGGTTGTGAAATTTGTTACGGGCGTGGCCATCATGGCGATTCCTCGTCGTCTTCAACCGAAACCGCAATCAATCCGCTGCGGGCAATGGCGACAATGCCCAGGGGGCGCACCATCCGCAAAAAGCCGTCGAGGGCGCGATGCTCGCCCGACACCTCAATGGTGATGGTGCATTCGCTCATGCCGATGACACGGGCCTGAAAGAGTTCTGACGCCTGCATGATGCGGGGGATGGTTTTCTCCTCCACGCGTATCTTTACCAGCATCAGTTCGCGTGCGTAAAACTCTTCGCTGGCCAAATCCTCCAGTCGAACGACCACATCCAATTCTTCACATTCGCGTTCCGCATCCGCCACGGTAACGTCGTCGCCGGACAGCACGATGGTTGCGCGACTCACCTCCAAACTCTCCGTTTCCGCAACGGCAAGACTTTCGATGTTGATGCCCTTCCGTGCGAAGGCCTCGCTCACCTGTGCCAACACGCCCCGTTGATTCTTCACAATACAGGAAACCGTGTGTTTCATGAAACGCTCCTTTTCATG
>SKQZ01000252.1 GCA_007118765.1 Candidatus Hydrogenedentota bacterium | reverse complement strand
CGCGGATGCGGTCAAGGTAGTACTGTACATTTTCCAAAGGCGTGTCGGGCGTGATCAAATGGTCCGGCAGCGGCACAAACCCGCCCTCGGCCATGAGCGGCATGCGCCGTTCGATTTCGGCGTCAATGGCGGCGCGGTCGCGTTCCAACACCAATTTGTCTATGCCGCCGAGGATGCGCAACCCTTTGCCATACTGTTTGCGCATCGCTGCGGGGTCGGCGTTCCATGCGCCTATCTCCACGGGAAACATGACGTTAACCCCGCCCTCCAGCCAATGGGGCAACAAGTGGTCAATCAAGCCGTCACAGTCCACCAGATACAGGTCGCATCCGTGGGAACGCAGTTTGTCCGCAATCTTTTGATAGCCGGGGACACAGTATTTTGCGAATATTTCAGGCTGGATAAGCGGCCCGGTACGAAAACAAATGTCTTCCCAGCCCCAGCCAATGTCAATCTTTACTTTGGGCGCCACCTGATCGATTGCCCAGCATACCAAGTCCGAAATAACATCCACCGTGCGGGCAAAAAAGTCGGGATACATCATGCTGGCCACGGCCATATTCTCAACGCCCATCCAGTTGCGCAAGTAACCGACAAGGCTCATGGTGGATATTGATATGGGCAGGTTGCTTGCCTGCGCGTTTTCAATGACAGCATCCAAATTGCCGGGCAGTCGCGCGGGGTCGGGTTGCAATCGTTTTTCGTATTCCGGCCAGCCTGACGGATCCTTCAGGATGTAGTCAATGTAGGTGGGAATACTGGATTTGCCCTTGAATAATTTGGCTATCACACCATCCTGCTGGCGTTTGATTACCCACGACGCCGTTTCCTCAAGAACCGTTTCCTCGAATAACGGGAAGAGATCCAGATTTATGGGCAGGCCAAAGGACAACGGCGCCGCATCAAAATAGGCATGTTCGGTTACATCTTGCGGAAGCCCTTCGCCATGCCATCTGGCGAGGGTTTCGCCCCAGCCGCCCCAGTGAAAAACCGGCATGCGGTCATAATCTTGATAGTGCATTACGGCGTTAAATAAATGGCGTGTATTCATGTGGTTCAAACCCCTGAAGACGTCGGAAAAGGATGCAATGGTACGGGAAAACCGGTATACTATCATGTTCGTGGATTAGAATGAAAACAAAGGCGTAACGATATGTTTTTTACCTCTCCGGCAAGGAATAATGTAAGGATACTTGTACTGTTTGCGGTGGCTCTTGGGCTGATAATCCCCTTTACCGCGTGTAACCGACGGCGTGTACATGACGCGCCGCCTTCCTATGGACGGCCGTATCTGACGTGGCAAAACGATCCCGCCACCACCATGACGATCACCTATCACTCGGAAGAAAAGCCCGACAGCGTTGTCGCGTTATATGACATCGTCTCAGACCCGGAGTCGTATCACTTCCGGGCCGAGGGCGAGAGTTGGCAGATACCGGGCCTGCCGGACGGCCGATACATCAATTCCGTTGAACTCACCGGGCTTGCTCCGGGCAAAGACCACTACTTTCGCATTGGCGATGGCGAAGAGTTTTCTCAGGAATACAAGTTTCGCACTCTTCCCGACGATAACACCCCCATGCGCTTTGCCATTGGCGGAGATACCTTGGCAACGCGGTTGTTTCGAGACTTGATTCGGGAAGTGGCGGCAAAAGACCCGTTGTTTCTTGTCATTGGCGGCGACTTGTCTTATGCCGACGGCAGGTTTGAACGCATAGGGCGCTGGAACGCATGGTTTGATCACTGGCATGAAGAGGCCGTTACCAGTGACGGACGCCTGATACCGCTGGTGTTGGCCATTGGCAATCACGAGACGAATGATTTGGACGGGACACATGAGGAGCGGGCGCCGTTCTTCTTCGGGTTTTTTCCGCAAGGAGGCAAAACGTATTGGGCGCATCAGTATGGCGGCAATATGGGACTTATTGTTTTGGACACCAATCATCTTGTGCCGCATAAGGAACAGGTCTCGTTTCTTGAGGAAAAATTGCAGGCCTATCAGGACCTGCCCTTTGCCACCGCCGTGTACCATGTGCCCTTTTACCCGTCTTTTCGGTCGTTCGACTGCGAGTATTCGGTGGCGGGACGCGAGCATTGGCTGCCGTTGTTTGACGCTTACGAGGTGGACGTAGGATTTGAAAATCATGATCATACCTTCAAGCGCACCAAACGGCTGCGCAATAACGAGGTGGACCCGGAAGGAACATTGTACGTGGGCGATGGCAATGCCGGGGTGCCGCCGCGTCGTCCCAAGTGTGGGCGCTGGTACATGGAAAAAACGGCACAAACGCCCCATTTCTGGATTGTGGATGTCTCTGATTCAGAAATGGAATTGCAGGCGCTGGACAGGCGGGGGCGCTATTTCGATGCCGTGACCGTACGCTCCAGAGCGAAGCATGGCGATACACCGTAACGCCGCGCTTTCGGAATGTTGCCAAGTCTTATCGCGTTACTACAGATGACAAAGCACGATGAGTGTACAGTAGTAACCCATCATTGGACAAGTAACAGCGACGTAAGAAAGGCTGGAAACATGAACGCACGTAATGCCAAGCAGAATACGTTTAGGGGCATGCCGCTGTTGATATTGATTGTAATGATTGTGGTGTCCGTCACTGATATGGGGGTGGTTCAGGCCCATGCCGAGTTGTCGTATGACGGCAAACCCTATCT
>SKQZ01000111.1 GCA_007118765.1 Candidatus Hydrogenedentota bacterium | reverse complement strand
GCGGAGGGCGCAAGCCCGACGCGGCAATCTGGGACATGAGATCGCTTCGCTGCGCTCGCGATGACGATACCTTTATGTCGTTGGTATTACACACGTTAAAAAGAGGTTCATTAGCAGTCTCGGTGGCGATTCACTTAATGAAGGTCTGTTTAGAGCAACACAATCGTCTTTGCGAGGAGGGCGACAGCCCGACGCGGCAATCTGGGTCATGAGATTGCTTCACGTTGTTCGCAATGACGATGCCTTTATATTATTGGCATTAAACACGTTACAAAGAGATTCATTAGCAGGGTGCGCCAGGCTACCCGGCGCTTATGTCATACGCAATGAGGGCATCTCCCCGGCGAATTAACAGCATGCCATGCGCGATGGTGGGGTGCGGCCAATGGCGTTCCGTGCCTTCGGTAACCATCAGTTGGCCACGCACGTCCAGCCCCTCGGGCGACGGCTTGATGAGTGTTACACGACCGAGGCGCGGGCCTTCGTACACATACAACATGCCGTCGGCATACACGGTGTTTCCCTGCGTTACGTCCCGTGATTGCCACATCTCTCTGCCCGTCTCAAGTTCAAGGCAGACCATTCCGGGACGGCGATGGGCCGTGCCATACAAGTACCCGTCCACCAGCACCACGCCATGATGTTGGCAATCCAACGAGGTGTCGCGCCATTTTTCAATCACCGCCTCGCCATCAAGGGAGAGCGCCAACACGCCGCCGCCGCTGCCGTAACCGCTGGTATAGTACAGTACGCCTTCATGATACAGGGGTGTTACGGCATGAATATCGTAATCGGTGGTATGACCGTGATGCCACAGCAATGCCCCGGTATCTGCGTCCATCCCCAGCACATTGGTGGCCGTCATGGTGACCAGAATGCGCCGGTCGTTGTGCGTAAACACGGTGGGCGCACAGTAGGACGCGCTGTCGTGCAGTTCGGTCATGGCCCATACCGTCTCGCCCGTCATCTTGTCCAATGCCACCACCACGCCCTCTGTGCCGCCGGGCGTGCAAATGATGTTGTCACCGTCGAGCAACAGCGATTCTGCCAATTTCCATGTAATGTTTTCGCCGTTAAACCGTGACAAAATGTCCACTTGCCATAATACGCTGCCCGCCTCAATATCAATGGCGTAGAGAACGCCGGGGCCGGACAACAAATATGCGCGATTCCCGTCAATGGTGGGGGTGGCGCGGGGGCCGGGCGCCCAATCCTCCTGCGTTTCCGGTCCGTAGGTGATCTGCTTGGTTCTGTTGCCTTCCAAATCATACACATAAAGATGGCCCATCTGGTCCGGCGTCATGCCGCTCACATAAATAACGCCGTCCGATACGGCTGCCGACGAATATCCGTCGCCCAAACCGTCCGCAACCCATGCAATGGACGGCCCTCCTTCCGGCCATTCGCGCAGCAATCCGGTGGCAACAAACTTCCCGTCGCCCTCCGGCCCCCGGAACCGCGGCGTTTCGGCGCTTACAATGCCCGCAGCCAAAACAAACACCAATCCGACGATACAAATCGTTTTCATAAAATTCGCTCCCGAATCCGTTTCTGATATGACACAGTCCAACGTGTATACTTTTCAACGTTACAAACGTTCGTAATGAGAACGCCAAAATACATATAATGGGGTCAACACACTATAGTTTATTTTGCCGGTCGAGTGCCACACGCACGACACCGACTGCGAATGGAACAGGAGCAGCGCATGATTTATTTCGGAAAAAGACTGATAACCATTGCCCCGGCAGTGATGCTGGCGGCCCTCTTGTGTGCCGGCGGCGCCGGCGCCGATTGGCCCCAGATGGGCGGCCCGGACCGCACCAACATCTCCCCGGAAACGGGTTTGGCCCGTTCATGGCCGGAGAACGGGCCACCCGAGTTATGGCGTGTATCGTTGGGCGAAGGCTTCGGATCGCCCTCCATACGGGATGGGAAGGTGTATATTCTCGACCGCATAGACGACGAGATGGACAATTTGCGTTGTTTTGACCTCGAAACCGGCGAAGAATTATGGAACTTTCCCTATGAATCTCCCGGCAGCGTCAGCTACGACGGCTCGCGCACAGCGCCGACAGTGACCGAGGACCGTATTTATTTCGTCGGGGTTATGGGCGATTTCTATTGTCTGGATCTGGAAACGCGGCTAGCCCGTTGGAACCGACACATCCGGCGTGATTTCGATGAAGACACGCCCCGCTGGGGCGTACCGCAGGCGCCGGTATTGTATGATGACCTCGTGATTGTGGCGCCGCAAGTGCGAGACACAACCGTGGTGGCGTATCATAAGGATACGGGCGAGCCGGTATGGCAGAGCCCGCGTCTGGGGCGGTTAAGTTATTCCATGCCCGTTGTCCACACGTTGGCCGGTGTGGATCAGGTGGTCATGATTACCGCGGGCACGCCAAGCGTGTTTGGCTTGTCCCTTGAAGATGGCACAGTGTTGTGGTCGTATGACGGCTGGGAAAGTAAAATCCCCATCCCATACGCCACCGCCTTGCCCGACGACCGACTGTTTATCACGGGCGGCTACCGTGCCGGAAGCGCCATGATTCAGGTACACCGGGAGGAAGACGCCTTTACTGTGACCGAATTGTTTACCACCGACGCATGCGGCAGCCAGATACAACAACCGTTGTTCTTCGAAAATCATTTGTATGTGAACAGCAACTCGAATGAACGCGAAGACGGCCTGATGTGCCTCACACTGGACGGTGAGGTCAAGTGGAAGACACGCGATGCCCGGGTACGCTGGTTTTCCTCGCCCACCTTTGAACGCGGGCCGTTGTTGTTGGCTGACGATCTTATCTTCAACCTGGACGGACGCAGCGGCGACTTGTATCTTATTGAGCCGTCTCCCGAAGAGTACAAGGAACTGGCGGAGGCAAGTGTGTTGAGCGGTCGGCAGAATTGGGCGCCCATGGCCCTGTCACGGGGCAGGCTGGTGTTGCGAAGTCAACGCGAAATGGTGTGCCTGGATGTTACAACCCCCTAACCGCTTCGAGGCAAGATACGTTGTTTTCTCTCACCACACGACAGCAAGTAGCCGGATGGATTGCCTTTGTTATTTCCATTGTCATCGCCGTGCCCGCGTTCCTGATATTGCTGGCGCCGGATGACCTGACCGGATATGAAGTTCGGACGCCCGGCCATGATGGACGTCCGGCCCGGCGCCAAAGGGAAGAAACGCCGGTGGATTTTACCGGCCATTTTCAGACCTTTGACGGTATGCCGTCCACCCTGCCCGGTGCATGGCCGCGGTTCCGCGGCGTAAATTACGACAACATCGCGGCAGATGTGCCGCCACTGGCTGACGCATGGGGGCCGGACGGCCCGGAAGCGCTGTGGGCCATTGATCTGGGCGAAGGGTATGCCGGGCCTGCCATCTACAATGGGCGGGTGTATATACTGGACTACGACGAAGAGATGCGGGCGGATGCGTTGCGCTGTTTTTCGTTGGACGACGGGCGTGAGATATGGCGACATGCGTATGAGGTTGAAATCCGCCGCAACCACGGCATGTCGCGCACCGTGCCCGCCGTCGGCGGCGGGTTTGTGGTTTCCATGGGGCCGCGCTGTCATGTGTTGTGTCTGGACGCGGAAACGGGGGCGCTGCAATGGGGCATAGACCTGCAACGGGAACACGGCACAACGGAACCGCTCTGGTATACCGGGCAATGTCCGTTAATTGACGGTAAGCACGTGATTCTCGCGCCCGGCGGCCCGGATGCGCTGCTCATGGCCGTGGAGCTGGCCACGGGCGATGTGGTTTGGAAAACACCCAACCCACGGGGATGGAATATGTCCCATTCCTCCATCATGCCCATGACGCTGGCAGGCAAAAACATGTACGTGTATGCGGCGGCGGGCGGCGTTGTTGGCGTTTCCTCAGAAGCGGACGATGTGGGCACGTTATTGTGGGAGGCGCCGTGGGACGCGCAAATTGTCGCGCCGTCGCCCGTGGCGGTGGGTGACGACCGTATCCTTGCGCTGGCGGGCTACGGCGCGGGCGCCATGTTTATTGAGGTGCGCGCTGACGGCGACGGCTTTGACGCCCGCGAATTGTCCCGACATCGGCCGCGTGAAGGCATTTCGGCGGAACAACACACCCCCATCGTATATGACAACTTCATTTACGCCATCATGCCGAAGGACGCCGGCGCCATGCGTGCACAGTTTGTGTGTCACCGCCTTGACGGCGAGCGTGTGTGGTCGAGCGGCCAGGACAACCGCTTTGGTCTCGGCCCGTGGTTGTTGGCGGATGATAAGTTTTACGTGCTGGATGACGAGGGCATGTTGTATCTGTTGCGCGCCTCGTCCGAACGTTACGAGCTGCTTGACAAGGCACAGGTGCTCCAAGGCCACGAATCCTGGGGCCCGCTGGCGCTGGCAGGCAACCGACTGCTCGCGCGCGACCTCACGCGCATGGTGTGTCTGGATGTGGGCGATTAAACACGTCGAAGTCGGCGGACAAGCAAAGCGCCTGATATGGTGTAAGATTCGCAGGCGCAACCCCGCCACGGCGGGGTGAAATATGCGGGTTACCCCGGGTCTTTCAGAGGGTTCCGGCGTCTTCGGTGTACCGCCGTATGAACGCGTCTGAGGGGATGGACAATGCGCGGGGGCAAACGATTCGGAACAGGTCTATTCGTGTCGCAACGCTTCCACTGGATCCATGTTCGCAGCGCGCATGGCCGGGTAAATGCCGAATACCACGCCCACAAGCGCGGAAATGGAAAAGGCCAGCATGGGCGCCCAGGGCGTGACAATGGTGGTCATGTCGGCGACCCGGCTGATGACCACGGGTATGACAACGCCGAACACCACGCCGATTACGCCGCCCGTGCCCGACAGAATCACCGTTTCAATGAGGAATTGCAGAATGATGTCGCGTCGTTTGGCGCCGAGAGCGCGACGTATGCCGATCTCGCGGGTACGTTCGGTCACGCTGGCGAGCATGATGTTCATGATGCCGATGCCCCCCACCAGCAGCGATATGGCGGCAATCGCGCCGAGCACGGTATTGAAAATCTGTTTGGTCCGTTCGGCCTGTCGCAACAACTCCAACGGCACCACCATCTCGTAATCCTGTTGACGACGATCCCGCGCCAGGATACCGTCCACAATACGTGCCGTCTCTTCCACATCTTCGATCCGGTCTACCTGCACAATGGCCTCGTGTAATTGTACCCGTTCCGCTTCAAAACTGCCCGCCCGACGGCGTATGATGGTTTCGCCAAATCGTGTGCGCGCCGCCGTAAGCGGGATGTAAATGCGCGGCGCATAATTGCCGCCGCCGGAACCACCCGCCGCCGCCGCGGCCTGTCCCGCGCCTGCGTCTGACTCCACGATGCCGATTACCCTGTAATAGTCCGAACCGACACGCACATTGCGTTGCAGGGGCGACATAAACGGAAACAGACGGGCGGCAACACTGTCGCTGATAACGCAGACATTCACATGCCCTTCAATCTCTATGGGCGAGAAGAACCGTCCCGTATGTATGCGCAAATTGCGGATGCCGGTATACCACGGCACCACGCCCACGATTTCCGCGTCCACCCGGCGTGTGGCGTGATATACATGGTTGCGGATTATGCGCCCCGGCGCCAATACGCGCACACTGGGCAACGTACTTTCGATACGGCGCATGTCGTTGTACGTCAGCCCGAATTCCAACACGCGGCTTTGCTCGTCGCTGATGCGTTCGTCGTCGGTGGGTTTGACACTGCGCAGGATGATGTTCTGGCTGCCGAGGCGGCGTATTTGCTCCTGCGCTTCATGTCCCGCCCCTTCGCCCACGGCCAGCATGGCAATCACCGAACATACGCCAAACACGATGCCGAGCATGGTAAGCGCCGAACGAAGCCGGTGCAGCCAGATGGTTTTGAAGCCAAGCGCAATGGCACGCCGCAGTTTGCCCGGATTAAACAGCAGGATGAGGCCGCGCAGATCAAGAGAACCCATTGCGTGTGTCCTCCTCGACCCGGCCGTCGCGAAGTCGGATAATCCGACCGGCCTGCCGCCCGATATCCGGATCATGCGTTACCATGATGATGGTTTTCTGCTGTTCCCGCAAGGCCTCAAAAAGCGCCAGAATCTCCGCGCCGGAACCAGAGTCAAGGTTGCCGGTGGGTTCGTCGGCCAACAGCACAAGCGGCTCGTTCACAAGGGCGCGCGCAATGCCGACGCGCTGTTGTTGGCCGCCGGACAACTCCGACGGCTTGTGATGCAGACGATGTCCAAGCCCCACCCGCTCGGCCAGCTCTTGCGCTTTTGCGCGGCTGGCCGCGGCGCCGACACCCTGGTAGTACAGGGGCACTTCGATATTTTCGAGCACGGTTAACTGCTGGATAAGATTATAGGACTGAAAAATGAATCCAAGTAGTTTGCCCCGTATTTCGGACAAGGCATCGTCGTCGAAGGTGGACACATCCGTGTCGTTAAGCAGGTAGTGGCCCGAAGTGGGCTTGTCAAGACAGCCCAATACATTGAGCAACGTGGACTTGCCACACCCCGACGGCCCCATTATGGCCACATACTCGCCCTGCCGCACTTCAAAATCCACCTCGTGGAGCGCGTCAAAGGTGTTCTCGCCCATCCGGTACGTTTTGGTAACCCGATTGAGCGTGACAATGGACATGCCGCTCATGCAGGACGCCTCCCGTTTCCGGGCATGGGCCCCTCCATCTCCTGCGGCCTGTCATCGTCCGTCTCAAAGGGTTCAAGCCACTCCTCTTCCGCGTCTTCTTCGCGGCGCCGTCCCTCCGGCGGACGCAACAGAATGCGGTCACCCGGCGCCAGCCCTTCCAGAATCTGCACAAAGGAAACGTTGAACGGGCCGGTTCGCACGGGGCGGCGTTCCACACCGAAATGGGTCTGCACATAACATACGGGCACGCCGTTGTCTATATGCACCGCATGCACCGGCGCCTGGATGGCATCGGAAATGACATCCGCCACAATCTCCACCTCCGCGCTCATTCCCGGCTTCAGCCAGTCATGTTCACCATCAATATGTATGAGGGTGCTGTACACGCGCAAGTCGGGATTCAGCCAGCGATTTTGTGCGTCAGGCAGCACGGAAATGCGGTGTACCGTTCCCGTCAACTGTTCCTCCGGATAGGCATCCACCCGTATGCGCGCGGACTGGCCCGCTTCTACCTGCTTCACAAAGGACTCGTGTACCTGCACCCGCACGGACATGGCCGTAGTGTCGGGGATGGTGATAATCGTCTGACGTTCGCGAACGGTGGCGCCTTCTTCAATGGTCTCCGCGCGCATCCGCTGCTCCCCCGTGCCATATATCACCAGCCCCGGACGGGGCGCACGGATCACACACTTTTCTATCTGGTCCAGCAAATCGTCACGATTGCGTTTTTGCAAGGTATGGCGCGCTTCGGCGGAATTGCGTTTCGCTTCGGCCTGCGCCAACTGTGAATGGGCCAGTTTCTTCACGCGCTCCAATCTGCGCAATGCCTCTTCATAATCGGAAAAGAGCTGCTGCGCTTCCTTGGGAAACTCGTATTTAATGAATAGATCAAGGCTGGTCTGGGCGGATTCGTATGCAATCACACGCCGATTATGAGCCATCTGGTCGTTGTCCAGCTGGGTCTGCGTGACAAATTCGCGCTCAAACAAACGGCGCGTACCCTCCAGCGTGGTTTCCGCCAACCCCACCTCCTCTTCGGAAAGGGCCAGCTCGTCTTCCAAGCGCCGCAGCTTTTGCCGTGCCTCGCCGTCACCCAGCCGGTCCGGATGCGCATATTGGGAGAAATCTATTACGCCGGAACTGCTTGAAGCTGTCGCAGTTTCTTCCACACTGCCCACAGGCCGGTATTTCTCCAGCAATTCTTTCGCAAGGCTTTCACCAAGAAAGCGCTCAAGATCCATGCGGGCAAAGTGTACTTGCAGCTCCGCCGCCGTAATATCGCTTTCATTTTGATTCAGCTGAATCTCGTACTGTTCGGTTGCTTCCGTCAGGGCCGCAAGCGAATTCTGATAGTCCAGCTCCTGCGAGAGCTGCCGGTCTACAAGGTCTTTTGAATCGAGCTCCACCAACACCAGCTCGTTCTCAACGTCTTCGGGGGTGATCATGTACCCTTCTTCCACCAGACTGAGTATGCGCGTCTGCCCCTGCACTTCGGAATTGATTTGCAGCGAGTTGCGCGCTTCCACATTGCCGCCTTCCAACACCGTGACTTCCATGGTGTCCTGGAATACGGTAAAGGTGGCCGCACGCTGTGTGTCCGAACCGCGTCCGCGCACATATCCCACGGATATGATCAGAATGAACACCAGCAGGACGCCCAGCAACAGGGGCCCGCCAAATTTGCGAGAGGTGATGTGTGATGGTATTTTGCTCATGTTCTTTTCAGCAGTCCTTGCTTCCTGCGCGTAACCGCTGCGCGCAGGGTTTTTGTGCGGCACACAACACGTGCAACCGCTATCTTCGTCGGCAACATCATTCGGCAGGCGCGTACCAGTCAGAAGGCATAATCGCGTATCCCCAATGCTGCACCATAAGTATAGACTAACCATACTACAGAAAGGTGACCCTCGGCAATTCCGATCACCTCGGCCCCGGCTCTCTTACCCTAACACCACGGCGCAGCAAGTTGTTTCTCACGGTCGTTAAGCATACTTAACAGGTGTTAAGGAATAGATGCAGCCGGCGTGCGGTTATACATGAGTAGAGGGGGTAGTAAAAGTTGAACATGGAAGCGACAGCCCTCAAAGGCTGTCAGAAATGAGACGCAAAGGAGAAGGTCATGGAAACCTCACGGAGAGATTTTTTGCGGGTGGCAGGCGGCGTGGCTGCGTCCGGCGCATTGGCCGGCATGGTCGCCCCGACAGCTGCCGCACAGGAAGCAGGACAGTTGACAACACACGAATTGCCGGCGTTGCCCTATGCGTATGACGCCTTGGAACCCTATATTGACGCGACAACCATGGAATTGCATCACAGCAGACATCACGCGGCCTATGTGAATGGCCTCAACGCTGCGGAAAAGGCCATGGCGGAAGCGCGTGCGTCCGGCGATTTCGCACTCATGCAGCATTGGACGAAACGGGCCGCATTCAACGGCGGCGGCCATTTCCTGCACAGCATGTTCTGGAAAGTAATGGCGCCGCCCGGGGACGGGGGCGGCGGCGAACCCTCCGGTGAGTTGCGTAAACAGTTGGAACGTGACTTCGGCAGTGTAGAGGCATTCAAAAAACAGTTCGGCGCCGCTGCCACGCAAGTGGAAGGCAGTGGCTGGGGACTGTTGCATTACCGCCCCGAAGACGACCGCCTCATCGTGTTGCAGGCGGAAAACCAACACAAACTGACGGCATGGAACGCGTTTCCCGTGCTGGGCATTGACGTATGGGAGCACGCCTATTATCTGCAATACCAGAACAGGCGCGCTGACTATGTACAGGCCTGGTGGAATGTGGTGAACTGGGAACAGGTTGCTGACAATATCGCCGCTTTACAATAACACCACACACAGACTTACCTGTAGCCACACCATCCTGAAGGCCATGACCACCGCCGGGCGTCGTCATCACGAACACTGATGGCGGCGCCCGGTCCCACATCATACCCCGTTGTCATGGCGTGCGGACCAATCTCGTTACATCTCATCGCGAACAACGTGACGCACTCTAAACACATCGTCATCGCGAACAACGCGAGGTAACCTCATGTCCCAGATTGCCGCGTCGGGCTGTTGCCCTCCTCTCCTGTGCGTCGCCGCCGCAGGTGGTGGCGACGGCAGCAAAGACGGGCGCTATCTTTGAGCATGGGCATGTGACAGGGCCGGATTCGCCTTGATTTCTTGAATTTGGCGCGCCGGAACAGTAGACTTTATGTAGTACGGATTCCCTGCAACGCTATATCACAACACGGATGGGAGAAACACACCGATGAATACATCAACAAAAATCAATCTGTCCGCCATGATGTTCCTTGAGTTTTTTATCTGGGGCGCGTGGTTCGTGACCATGGGCACCTATCTTGGCAGCATGGGATTCACGGGCGGTCAAATCGGAAACGCATATATCACCACGGCCATTGCGGCCATTATTTCGCCCATATTTGTGGGCATGATCGCTGACAAGTTCTTTTCGGCGCAGAAGTTACTGGGCGTTTTGCATTTGCTGGGCGCAGTGCTGATGTACTTCGTCAGCACCATCGAATCACCCGGGCTCTTTTTCTGGGTGCTGTTGGCCTACGCCTTGTGTTATATGCCCACCCTTGCGCTTGCCAACGCCATTGCGTTTAATCAGATGTCAGACTCGGAAAAGGAGTTTCCCCTTATCCGCGCCATCGGCACCTGCGGTTGGATTGTTGTCGGCCTGTTCCTTGGCATCACCCGCATTGAAGACACCAATATCCCGATGCTTATTGCGGCGGGCGCTTCGCTGCTGCTGGGCCTGTATGCCTTTTTCCTGCCTCACACACCGCCCAAGGGCGCCGGCAAGAAGGTCACCATTGGCGATATTCTTGGCATTGAAGCGTTGCGCCTGATGAAGGACGGCTACTTTACCGTTTTTGTGATTGCCTCGCTGCTTGTGGCCATGACCACATCCTTCTATTTCGGTTTCGCCAATCTGTATTTTAACGAGAGCGGCATGGAGTACACCGCCGCCATCATGACCGGCGGCCAGTTCTCCGAGGCCATCTTCATTGCGCTGCTGGCTTTCTTCTTCGCCAAAATGGGGATCAAGACCATCCTGACCGTGGGCATGCTCGCATGGTCGGTTCGTTATTTCCTGATGGCTTTTGGCGGCAGCGATACAATCGTCATGCTGTCCATGTGGTATATCGCCATTATCATTCACGGTTTGTGCTTTGGTTTCTTCTTTATTGCCGGGCAGGTCTATGTGGAAAAAGTGGCGCCCAAGGTCATTCAAGCCAGTGCACAGGGATTCATTGCCTTGGTCACCTTTGGTATCGGACACGCGTTGGGCGCACGCTTTTCGGGTATGGTTGTTGATGTTTACACCACAGGCGCAGGCGAAGAAATGACGCGCAATTGGACGGCCATCTGGCTTGTTCCGGCGGTCATCGCGTTGGTGGTGGGTGTGCTCTTTGCCCTGTTCTTCAAGGTAAAGCCCACCGAAATCCCTGTTGAAGCGCCCGATGAAGTTTCCGAGGACATCCCCGAGGCAGCGCCCGCCGAAGCCGATGCGGAAACACCTGAGGAACCTGTCGCCGAATAGTACGTTGCCCATTGAAACTACTGCGCAACCATGATATAGTGACCCTATCATGGTTGCGTTTTTTTGTCATAAGTGCGGCGCCCCGTGGGAAAGCGACCTGCGCCAGCCCGGATTCAAAGACATCTGTGCGGGCTGTGGCGCTTATCTCCACTGTTGCAAGAATTGCCGGTTTCACAGGCCATCGGCCCATAATCAATGCTACATTCCGAATACGGAGTATGTGCGGGACCGTGAACGGCTCAACTATTGCGAAGAGTTTGAGTTTCGCAGCGGCCCACCCGCCCCGGACGGGGATGAAAAGAAAAAGCACCAGGCCCGGAAGAAATTGGATGCGCTATTCGGCGATAACGACGATGACTCCAGTGCGCCCACGTCCTTTGATGACCTGTTTAAGAAATAGCCGCATCAATCCCCGCTGGCAACAGGATCGCGGTTACCCCCCGGGCCCGCCGTATACCACCTGAACATGCGCGGTACGCCCCTGTCTCGTTTCACATCCCGGAAGGAAACAGGGATGGTGTGCCACGTTTCCATATCGGTAACGTGAAAGTGCAGATGCGGCATCATGCTGTTGCCCACATTGCCGGACGCGGCAATCACCTGCCGCTGCTCCACGACATCCCCTTCGGCGACATACGCGCCGTTTTGCTTGATGTGGGCATAACATGCCCGTGTGCCGTCGCCATGATCAATGAGAATAACATTGTTGGGCCAGTTGCGTCCGTTGCCGTCATGATGCTGCACGACCCGCACCACCTCGCCCGCACGGGCCGCGCTGACATCGGCGCCGACCGGCATATAGAAGTCATAGCCGAATTCTCCGGCCCCGCGGTGGCTGACCACGCCGCGAACGCCCTGAACACAGAAATATCGTATGCCTTCCGGCCACGGCAGCACATACGGCGACGCGTCCGGCGGGGGAAACTGCAACAGGTCGCGTGGGCCGGTAAACAGGCAAAACAGGACGACCGCACCCAGCAGAAGCGCGGTGCAGCCGCCGCCCATATACAAACATAGTCGTTTTCGTGTCATGTTGTGTGGCTCCGCCGAACGATTGATATTGGCACAAGTGGCGAACAGTACAAGCGCTTGTATATTATACCTGTAAATGGGCGGGCGGTTTCGCATTCATCGGCAACCGCGCCGCCGGGGTTTTCACAAAGGAACAAACGGCACCTGCATGCCGCAGACCACGGAAAGAAGCGTATGTCGAAGATACACCCCACGGCAATTATTGATCCGAGCGCCGAACTGGCGGACGATGTTGAGGTAATGCCCTATGCCATCATAGAAGAACAGGTGCGCATCGGGGCCGGATCCGTTATCGGGCCCCATTGCGTCATTGGCAAAGGCACCGTGATGGGCGCGCAGAACCGCACCTACAGCGGCGCGCAGGTGGGCGTGGCGCCGCAGGATCTCAAACATCTCACGGACGAAATCGGCAAGACCGTTATCGGAGACAACAATATATTTCGCGAGTCGGTAACCGTAAGTTCGAGCACCGTATACAGCCCGGAAGATACCGAAAAAGTAACGCGCATCGGCGACAATTGCCTGTTCATGGCCTGCTCGCACGTGGCGCATGATTGTCTTGTCGGCAGCCGCGTGATTATGGCGAACAGCGCCGGGCTGGCCGGTCATGTGGAGGTGCAGGACGGCGCCATCATGGGCGGGTTGTCCGGTGTGCATCAGTTCTGTCGCATCGGCGCCATGGCATTCATTGGCGGCATGTCGCGCATTAACATGGATGCGCTGCCCTATATGATCATGGAAGGGCATCCCGCCCGCTGCTACGGGCCCAATGTCGTGGGGCTCACCCGAAACGGGTTCAGTAAAGACGCCGTGGGCCGCATCCGGCGCATTTACAAGCTGTTGTATCGCTCGGGGCTGAATACCAGCCAGGCACTGAAGGAAATTGAAAAGACCGTGGAACCATGCGACGAGAAAGACGTGCTGATTAACTTTGTGAAAAGTTCCAATCGCGGCATCCTGCGATAACCGGCGTCTGCCTTCATAGCAGTGATTTTGATGTCCATGAAGTCGGCGCCGGAGCAATGGTTTGCTTGCGATGACGAAACAACACACGCGGGCAGCGCCCGCGTTGGACAGGAGGAATGCGGATGGCTGAAAAATCCTTACTAATTACCGGGGCCGGGGGGTTCCTGGGGCGGTTTGTGCTTGACCGGTACCTGAACAACTACGCACATGACTTGTACCTGCTTGAAAACGGTTCTTTTGTGGAGAAACTGCGCGCATACCTCGCCGACGCCCATCCCGAGGCGGAAAGCAGCGGTCGCGTACAAATTATTGAAGGCGACATTACCCAGCCGGGGCTCGCGCTGGATGCCGCCGCCCGCGAGGAAATTGTCGGGTGTGTCACCGGCGTGATTCATCTCGCGGCGCTGTATCATCTTGCCGCCCCGCGGGATGTGCTCATGCGCATCAATGTGGACGGTACGCGCCATTTGCTGGACTTCTGCCGGGAGTTGCCCCACCTGGAACGATTCGGCCATATCAGCACGCTGGCGGTGGCGGGCACCCATACCGGCACATTTTCGGATACGGACTTTGACAAAGGGCAGGACTTCAAAAATTATTATGAAGAGACCAAGTTCCTTGCGGAAAAGTGTGTGCGCGAACGCATGGCGGATATTCCATCGGTCATTTTCCGCCCGCCCGTGGTGGTGGGCCACAGCGAGACCGGCTACATTGAAAAGGTGGACGGCCCGTACTATCTGCTCGTAACCATCGGTCGCAACCTGCATGTCATCATGCCCGACTGCGGCCCCGTCAAATGTCACATTGCCCCGGTGGACTTCGTCACCGACGGCATTGTCGAACTCTTTGAAAAAGATGCCGATGCCATTGGACGCACCTATTGCCTCATGGATCCCGACCCGGTTACTTATAACACCTTTGTAGACCTTGCCTGCGAGCATTGGCCCAAATTCAAGCCGTTATGGCGCGGCCCCTACTGGCTGTTGCGGCCCGTTGCAAAGTTTGCTCTTTTTGAAATGCTTACCGGCATTCCGTGGCAGGCATTTCAATATGGCGAACAACCCATCGAATACGAATTCGCCGCGAGTACCGAGCGGCTCGCCGCCGTCGGATTGCAGTGTCCGAGACTGCCGGATTACATGGACGTGCTGGTGCGTTATTATAAGGAGCATCTGCATGATGCCGCCATCCGCCGCGGCAGCTGGCGCAAGACGCTGGCGCCCTAAGGCGACGCTATTGAAAAGCAGGAAACCACCATGCGTTACGAAGGCACCGTATACAGACCGCCCAGCGAAGCGAGGTCGCTCGTCATACAGGCCACCATCGGATGTCCGCACAACGCCTGTGCCTTTTGTTGCATGTATCGCGACAAGAAGTTCCGCGCGCGCGCTGTGGCAGACATTGAGGAAGACATGGACATGGCCCTGGCGGCCTATGGATCGGGGGTGCGCACCATATTTCTTGCAGACGGCAATGCCGCCGTATTAAGCACCGACCGGCTTGTTGCCATTGGCGAGGCGGCGCAGGCGCGATTCCCGCATCTGGAACGCATCACAATGTACGGCTCTGCCAAGTTTCTGGTAAAAAAGACGCAGGACGAGTGGCGTCGCTTGGCGGCGGCGGGGTTCAAACGGATTCATTCCGGCTTGGAGTCGGGAGATGCCGAAACCCTGGCGGCGCTAAACAAAGGAGTCACCCCCGAAGAGGCGGTTGCCGCGTATGCCCACCTGCTGGAGGCAGATGTCGAACTGTCCGTGTATTTGATGGTGGGCGTGGCCGGGCGCGAACGCTGGCGCGCCCATGCCATCGGCAGTGCGGCTGTGTTGAATCAGGCGCCCCCCCACTTTATCCGCCTGCGTACATTTGTGCCCATGCCGCAAACGCCCTGGCACGACCACTGGCGCACGGGCGCACTTCATTTGCTCACCGCCCATGAGGCCCTGGAGGAAACGCGCTTGTTGGTAACGCACCTTGAAGGGCCTTCCATGTTGCTTTCCGATCACGTCAGTAATTTTCTGGATGTACAGGGGCGGCTGCCGGAAGACAAAGCGGACATACTGGCCGCCTTGGATGATGCCCTTCAATGGCCGATTACCGCGTTCAGGCCACCCACGGAGAAACTGGTGGGCCTGGGGCTCTAACCCGGATTTTTCACCCCGCCAAGGACATACGTCAACGCCGCCCGTATGCCATCTTCCTGCTGTGACGTCAGCAGACTGGGCACGTTAATGCCCACGGTTGTAATCAGTGCCGCATCCAACCGCGGCAATGTGCCCCGCTCGTAGCGGTATTGCTCGTGAAATGAATTGTGAGCACACGCCCACGGGCATTGGTGGTTGAGCGGCTTCTTTTCCACCAGCGGCGCAATGTTGTAGTACACATGCACCTCGAAGTCGTGCAAGAACCACGGTCGTAACCCAAACTCGTCCAAGGCAGCCGCAACAGCCCGTCCGCGCGCGATTTGCTGCGCCTCCCCCGCGCCATCCGGCGGCAGTTGAAACAGACAATAGTACCCCGTGTCACCGGGATACTCCTGATCGGCGCGGGCGCGGGGCGTCATGCCCAGCTGACGCACGTGCTCTTCAAGGCGTTGATGGCTGCGCCGCATCGCATTGACAATATCATCCAGCTTGGTCAGTTGCACCCGGGCAACAGCGCTTTGTATCTCCGACATGCGGCGGCCATGTCCCCATCCCAGCGGCACATCGCCATACCAATACCGAGGGGCGTTTGCGTCCGGGACGTATCCCGCATTGTGCAACGCGTTAATGCGCCGGTGTAATTCGGGATCGCGGGTAACAAGCACGCCGCCCTCGCCCGCCGAGATGTTCTTGTTAATTTGCAGACTGAAAATGCCGACATCGCCGAATGTGCCCACACGATGAACCCCTTCGTCACCCACCGGCGCAACAGAGCCCGGTTGTCCCTGTCCATGTGCGCCGAGGGCCTGAGCACAATCTTCAAGCACACGTATCGGCGGCAACCCCTGTGCGGCACGTGCCGCGTTTATGTCGCGCACCTCCTTCATAAGCGCATCCATGCGCACACATCCGCCCAGCATGGGCACGGGCATGATGACCTTCGTGCGGGGCGTCACACGTGCGCGTATGGCTTCCGGGGCCATGTTCAACGTATCGTCCGAATCAACCAGCACCGGAATGGCGCGATTGCGGATAATCGCCGAGATGCTGGATATCCACATGAACCCCTGTACGAGAACTTCATCGCCACAACCCACCCCCAGGGCGTCCAATGCTATTTCGAGTGCGCCCGTTCCTGAATTCACCGCGGTAACATAAAAGTCGCTTTTTTCAGGCCACGGCATGCCGGGTGTGCCGGCGATAAACCGTGCGAAATCCGCTTCGAACCGGTCGGTCTCAAAACCGCAGTCCGGCCCGTAATATCGAAAGGGCGATTGACGTCGCAACACACGCACCGCCGCCTCAATCTCCGCCTCGTCATACCATGTGGCGCCGGGGAATTCCGGGGGCAGGTCGGGTTTGTCGGGTCTGTTCATGGGTACACCTTCAAAACATGCCGGTCAGTAACGATACGCTTATGCGCTGCCGGAAACTCGCGAAAGGACGAAGGCGCCTTACCGGCGCCGCGGCGCCGACGCGTTGGGCGTCAGCTCCGGCGGTTCCACTGTGGCGATGGCATCAGCGGCGCGTTGTGCCAGTCTGGCCAGCGCGGCGTTCATGGCCGTTGCGAAGTCGGCTGCGCCATCACCGTCAAGCGGCTCTGTTTCGCGCAGGGTGGCCGCCCACAGCGCGCCGGGTTCGCGGGCCGGACGTAATTCGAGCCGCACTTCCAGCTCCGCCATCGGCGGCGACTCCGTCCTGTTTTCGTGGAACATGCGCAATTCGCCGGTCAACAGCAGGTCGGGCCGCGCCATGTCGGCGGCATTGCCCACGTCTTTGTAGCGGTTTGTGGCGGCAAGCGCGTCCGTAACGGCCCGTGTAACCGAGTTGGCGGGCGGTTCGGCCCATTCATCGCGCACACGGTATCCCAGCTGGCCCGCGTCATTGAGAAAGGCCATGGGCAGGGCGTAGGGCCGCGCCGCAAAAAGCGGGCGAACACCCAGCGTAAGGTCCAGCGGTTCCGCCTCGTCCATCTGCAGGTCCGTATGCAGAGTATAGAGGCGCGTCCGTTCAATATCCGGCGCGGTCAGGCAACCGGTCGTCAGCATCACCATCACCATGCAACAGACGACCGGTGCAAAACGTTTCCAGTGCGGGGCAGCGACATTATTTATCATGCGGTTCTCTCTCCTCTATTCGCGTACACGGCCGGGCCCGCGCAGCAATGACGACGGGTCGTCCCTGAGGTTGTCCACCAACACGCGTATACTGTCAAAGGCATCGCGCATTTCCAGCATGGTACGGCGCAATGTGAACTCCACATTGTCGGCCTGGTGAATCACATCCGTTGCGATTACATCCATGTTGGCCACCGTCTCGTCCACTTGTTCGGCGACGGCGGTCACCTGATCAAGCAGGTCGCTGAATTGTTGTTGTATTTGCTGGACATCCAGTGCTTCGGCCCGTTCTATCGTGACATCAATCAGTTTCTCAAGTTTACCGGTCAATTGCTTCAGGTCGTTGCTGTGGTCTTCAATGGCGGCCACCAGGTTGTCCGCATGCCGCCGCGCATCCTTGACGGCTTCCGTGGCTTCCTGCACCAGCACCGACGTATCATCCACAAAACCGTCGCCCCGCGCAAGGAGATCGCGGGCATGATGCACAATATCGCTGATGGCCGTCTCATCCAGATGGGACAATTGTCCGGTGATGTGGTTGGTAATTTCCGTCACCTCTTCGAGGATGGTGGTCAACTGCGCGCTAAACGCTTCAATGGTGCTTGGTTTGGTGGGTATTTGCGAGTTTCCGCCCAGCTTCGGCTGTTCGGGATCGCCGCCGCTGAGCGACACGGCCATGGTGCCTGCGGCAATACTGTAGATAACGAGTTGCCCCTCCACGCCCTCATGCAACGTGACAATATCAGGATCAATCACTACACCCACATGGGCGCGCTGGTTGTCGGTCACAAATATCTCATGCACCCGGCCCACGGGCACGCCAAGATACTCGACCAGCCCGCCGTCATTCAGGCCAAGGATGGACTCTTCGAACTCAAGCCAGTAATAGACGCCGGGGTCCCGGTAAATGCCCGTAATAACCAGCGTGGCCATCGTCATGAAAGAAATGCAGACGATAAGAAAGATGCTGACCTTGAATTTTTGCTTTTTTGTCGCCACCGTAATGTTTCCTCAGATGTCTTGACGTCGCATCATTTTAACTTAAATTGCCTTGTGTTATGAATTCGTCGGGCCGTCGTTCGAAAAACTGGCGCACCCGTTCAATGGAAGAGGTTTTGGTCTCCTCCACGGTGCCACAGAACAACACTTCGCCTTTGTCCAGCATAAGGACGCGGTCGGCCGCCATTCGGATGGAATCCAGTTCGTGGGTCACAATCACAAAGGTCGTGGAAAGCATCCGCTTCAGTTTCAGAATCATGTCGTCCAGCCCGGCGGCCATGATGGGGTCCAGTCCGGCGGAGGGCTCGTCAAAATACACCAGCTCCGGGTCAAGCGCGATGGCCCGCGCAAGTCCGGCGCGCTTGCGCATGCCCCCGGACAATTCGCCGGGCATCAAATGTTGCGCGGCGGCAAGCCCCACCAAACTCAGTTTGAAACGGACAAGGTCGTCAACGAGCACTTTGTCCACATTGCCGTATTCGCGCATGGGCATGGCCACGTTTTCGCCAACGGTCATGGAATTAAACAGGCCGCTCGATTGAAACGCAATGCCGATGCCGTGCTGCATTTCCGCCAGCTCGTCCGCGTCCATTACGGCCACATCTGTGTTATTGTACAAAATTTCGCCGCTGGTGGGGCGCATGAGACCGCACAAATGTTTGAGCAGCGTACTCTTTCCGCAACCACTGCCGCCGACGATCATAAAAATTTCGCCGCGCTTCACTTCAAAAGACACGCCGTCCAACACTTTGAACTCGCCGTAATGAGCGACGAGGTCTGTTACTTTGATGATGATATCGTCCATGGTCACTACTCAAGCCAATAGTAAAAGATGGCGGCAAACACAATGTCAATGCAAATCAGCATGAAGATGTCCATCACGACGGCGCGGGTGGTCATCAAGCCGACGCCCCGCGAACCGCCGCGCACGCGCAATCCGTTGTGACAGCCGATAAGGGCGATGGCAATGGCGAAAAAGAATGTTTTGAGCATGCCCTGCATAATATCGCTCATATACGCGGCGCCGAGGGTTTGCTGATACCAGACCGCCGGCCGGAAACCCAGCACCAACACCCCCCAAAGCGCGCCGCCTGCAACGCCGGAAACCAGACCCAACGTCACAAGGCAGGGCAAAACGACTATAAGCGCCGCCACTTTGGGCGTTACCAGATACTGCACTACGTTGATGCCCATGCCGCGCAGGGCGTCCACCTCTTCCTGTACTTTCATGGTGGCGATTTCGGCGGCAATGGCCGCGCCCGTGCGGGCGGATACCACCACGGCGGTCATGATGGCGGCCAGCTCCCGTGCAAAACCAATCATAATGAGGTCCGCCACATAGATTTGCATGCCGAAGGCCGCCACCTGCGCCGCCGACAACATGGCAATAATAAGCCCCAGCAGAAAGTTCATGAGACAGACGATGCGCACGGCGCGCACCCCCATTTCGTGGGCCTCTTCCATGAATGCGTTAAAGCGGAACCCCCGTCCCTCGAATGGCGCGACCGCCGTCCAGTACAAGGTGTCTACACACAATCCCATGAACTCGCCGAATTCCCCGACGAAATTGACGAGCGTATCGGTGAAGCTATCGAATAGTCCGGGCGGCTTGGGCGGCTTCTTGGGTTTCATTTGCAATGCCGGTTCAAGCATGGTCATGAAATCCGCTATGGCTTCCTGATGCCCCTCCCACTTGAATTCACCGTCCCGGCGGCGCATGTCGCCCGCAATTTTAAGCAACCATGCACCGCCCAGCGAGTCCATGTCGCGGGTGGGTGCCAGATCGAGCAGGAGTGTTGCGGCGCCCGCGCGCCACGCACGCTTCGCTTCTTCATACAGCTGTGCGCCGGTCGCGTTGTTTAACTGCTCGGGAGCGGTGAGACGCGTTTCACTCATGGTTGTTTCCTGTATCCGATTGTGCCAGCGTTTCAAACTCCTGTTCTGTCAGCACGGTTACGCCCAGGCGTTTCGCCTTGTCCAGTTTGGATCCGGCATTCTCACCCGCCACCAAATAATCCGTTTTCTTGCTTACGCTCGTGGCCACGCGCCCGCCCAAGCGTTGAATGCGTTCGTGCATTTCGTCGCGCGTACCACCGGTTAGTGTACCTGTAACGACAAAGCTTTTCCCAATCAACGGTTTGTTTCCATCATCGCCGCCATTCGATTCCGCCCGTAACTGAAGCCCTGCATCGCGCAATTCCTGAATGAGCCGCTTATTTTCCTCCACGTCAAAAAAGTCGCAAATGCCTGCCGCCACCACCTCGCCTATGTCCTCAATCCTGGTCAATGCCTCGGGTGTCGCCGCCATCAATGCGTCCATAGTCTGAAAATGTTCCGCCAGCAACACTGCCGTGCGAGCGCCCACATGGCGTATGCCCAGGCCCAACAACACCCGGTGCAGCGGTTGTGTGCGTGATCCGTCAATCGCCTGCACGATATTCCGGGCTGATTTATCTGCCATGCGCTCAAGCGCGGTGAGATCAGGCACGGTCAGTTTATACAAATCCGAAGGACTGCGGGCAAGTCCCTGCTCCACCAGCTGTTCGATGAGGGCCGGGCCCAACCCGTCTATGTTCATGGCCTGGCGACTGGCAAAGTGCGCAAGCCGCTCCTTCACCTGTGCGGGACAAGCCGCATTCAAACAACGGTAAAACACGCCTTCCGGGTCGCGATGGGTCTCGCTGTGGCACACGGGACAGGCCGCGGGCGGCTGCGTCTTGGGTGCGTCCTCGGGGCGTTCCTCGGGAACAACGCGGATTACCTGCGGGATGATCTCGCCGGCCTTTTGCACTTCCACCAAGTCACCCACCCGGAAATCTTTGCGCGCCACCTCTTCAAAATTATGTAGTGATGCGCGTTTTACGGTGGTGCCTGCAAGCGTCACGGGATCGAGTTCGGCCACGGGCGTTATGGCGCCGGACTTGCCCACTTGTACCGTGATGCCGTGCAGGCGCGTACGCGCCACTTCTGCGGGGAACTTGAAGGCTATCGCCCAGCGGGGCGCTTTGGCAGTGGAACCCAACTGCCGCCGTTGTTCAAGTGAATCGAGCTTTATTACCATGCCGTCGGTTTCGTAATCCAGGCCATGCCGTTTATCGCGCCATGTTTCGCAGACCGCTATTACTTCTTCTATGGAATCACAGCGGCAGTAGTGCGGGTTTACGGGCAGGCCCAATTGTTGCAGCCATTCCAGAATCTCATAATGCGATTCCATTCCCGGCGGCATGCCCGTCACCATGTCATACAAAAACAGGGCGAGCCGGCGGCGCGACACCTGTTTGGGATCGAGCAGTTTCAATGTGCCTGCCGTCGTGTTGCGCGGATTACGAAACGGTTCCAACCCGTCCTCTTCTCGTTCGCGGTTGATGCGCGCCAATTCCGCAATGCCCATGAATACCTCGCCACGCACTTCCACGGGTGTGTCGGCGGGCGGCACGTCAAACAAATCGTCGGTGGCCGCAGGCTTGCGCAAACGCAACGGAAGCGTTCGTATCGTGCGCGCATTCGCCGTGATGTCATCGCCCTGTTGCCCATCGCCCCGTGTCGCCGCACGCACCAAACGGCCTGCTTCATAACGCAGGCTGACTGAAACGCCGTCTATTTTGAGTTCCACCACATAGCGGGGAGCGGCCCCTTCAAGACCACGGCGGACACGGGCGTCAAAACTGCGTAGCTCGGCTTCGTTGTAGGTGTTGTCTATGGAAAGCATCGGGATCTGATGACGCACCGTCTCAAACCCCTCCGAGGGCGCGCCGCCCACCCGTTGTGAAGGAGAATCGGGCGTCGCCAACTCAGGGTACTGGCCTTCAATGGCCAGCAACTCATCCATGAGCGCATCGTACGCATGGTCGGAAATGGTCGGGTTCGCTTCGACATAGTAGCGGTGGTTATGCGCTTCTATTTCCGAGCATAACTTTTGGTGGCGGGCGCGTGCATCATCAGCATCAAGGCCATTTCCAGTTGTCATCGTCTGTCTCTCCGAAATATTTTGCGCGGATATTGTAACGCCCCCGCTGTTCATGGCAGTATGTAGCCATGTGTCGTCTTGTTGTGCGGTCGGCGCATGTGCAATTTTATCATGTATTGGGAAGGACGCCCAACTCGGGCGGCCAGCGATTATTATGCAAGGAAGAAGAGTCATTTTATGGTGGACTTAACAAATATCGTCAGTCTGACGGGGTGGCCAACCACCCGCAAAGAAATAGAAGAGGTGTTCGTCAAGGTGTTGCGCATTCCGAAACACGAACACGTGGAATTGCAACTGCGCGTACAGGAAGAAAACGACGTGCACGGGGTAACGCGCCGTCAAGTTGTGTTCTTTCTGAACGAGACGGAACTGGTCAGCGGTTGGTTATTTGTGCCGGAAGGTCGCGAAGATGTGCCAGGCATTCTCTGTTGTCACCATGAAACGATTTACGGCAAGGATGAAACCGCCGGCATTGAAGATAGTTCCCGGCTGGCCTTTGCCCAGCACTACGCCGAGATGGGATATGTAACGCTTGCCATTGACGTGCCGACGGTGGGGCGCCGTACATACAATAAACAGGAGCCATACAACACCGACTCCTTCTATAAAGAGAACAAAGACCTCACTTTTGCGGGCAAGATGCTCGCAGACCACAGCCGTGCGCTGGATGTGTTTTCCGAGGTCAAGCGCGTGGACCCCACACGCATTGGTGTTATCGGACACGGCTTGGGCGGGATGAATGCCATCCTTTTGGCGGCCTATGATGACCGGGTGCAGGCATGTGTGGCCAGCTGCGGGTTTACGCGCTTTGCCACTGACAAAAAACCGGGACGTTGGCCCGACCACGAAAAAATGTTGCTGATCCCGGAAATAGAACGGGCCGCCAAAAAGAAGGCGTTCCCCTTTGATTGGGAACATATCCTTGCCTTGGCCGCACCAACGCCGGTACAGGTAATCACGTCGGTGTCCGGCGCCGTGCACACCAACCCCAAGAGCTGCCAGAAGGCGGTGACACTGGCCGGGAAAGTATACAAACTGCTGGGGGCGCCTGGTGCGCTCGACCATTTTACCCATCACGACGGACACACCGTTACGCCGGAGACGCTCGAGGTCGCCGACGAATGGTTCGAGCGATGGCTCTAACCCGGTGCGTTCACCGGATACCGGCGTTAGCAGGCCCGCGCAGTCGAAACCCCGTCATGAGAGGGTGAAATATGTGGGGGCGGTGTCGTGTTAAACCAGAGTACGCCTATCTACTGAAAGGATACCTATGCGTCAGGAAAGTGTGGCCGGAATACAGCGTCTGATTGACAATGTGGAACAAGTCATGTTCGGAAAACGCGACGTCGTGAAATTGTGCGTCGTGGGGTTGCTCGCACGTGGACACCTCCTTATTGAGGACGTGCCGGGCATCGGCAAGACAACCCTTGCCCAGAGCCTGGCCCGGTCCATAGACTGCTCGTTTACCCGTATTCAATTTACCAGTGACATGCTGCCCTCCGACGTGTTGGGCGTATCGTTGTTGAACCCGAAAACCAACGATTTCGAATTCCGGCGCGGCCCCATTTTCGCCAGTGTGGTGCTGGCGGACGAAGTTAACCGCACCCCGCCCAAGACCCAAAGCGCGCTGCTCGAAGCGATGAGCGAATACACCGTTTCCATGGATGGTGTAACCCATCAACTGCCCCAACCGTTCATGGTTATAGCCACACAGAATCCAATCGAATACGAGGGCACCTATGTGTTGCCCGAATCACAACTGGACAGATTCCTGTTGCGCGTTGATATCGGATACCCGCCGGAATCCGATGAAATACGCATCATGCGCAGACACAACCCGCTGCGCGCCATTGCCGCCCTCAAGCCCGCGCTCACGGCGGACGCACTGCTGGCACTGCAGGACGAGGTTAACAGCATTACCGTGGAAGAGTCGGTACAACAGTATATTCTGAAAATTGTCCGGGCGACACGCGAACATGATCAGGTACGGCTCGGCGCCAGCCCACGCGGCGCACAGGCGCTCTATGAAACGAGTCAGGCGCGCGCCATGGTCGAAGGCCGCGACTTCGTTACGCCCGATGATGTCAAGGCGTTGGCGACACCCACCCTCGCCCACCGTGTGCTGGTGAAATCCCGTGGCGCCGACCTCGCCGCCGCCGCTCAGGAACGGGAGCGCATTGTGCGCGAAATTGTCAACGATATCAAGGTACCCGTGTGATGATACATACAAATTACGGCAAAGCGATGCTCGGACGCATTACCCGCTCCGGCCTCGTAATGCTCGTAATTTTTATGCTGCTTGTATTGTCGGCCATGAACACCGGCGAAAACCTGTTGTATATTGTGTTCGCCGGTGTCTTCGGCATGTTGTTCCTGTCGGTCATTGCAGCGCGCTGGTCGTTGCGTCGCGTGTCACTGCGCCGCAATGCGCCCCATGCCGTGTTCCGCGACGAAACCTTTGCCTATACCGCCCACATCGAAAACCACAAACGGTTTATGCCCGCACTGTCGCTTCGTATAGAACAAGACGGCGCGCCGAGCGGCTACGTCATGCGTGTGCCCGCCGGACATCAGGCGGATGTGGCCGCAACGTATCGTTTCAAAAAGCGCGGCGTCTACAACCTGCCGCCGTCCAACCTTGTTACCGCATTCCCTTTCGGGTTCCTCGAGCTGCGTCGCAGATATCAAGACAGCGTGGAGGTGTTGGTCTACCCACGCATACGCCCGGCGCGAATCAACGCCATTGAACGCGCATCAGGCAGGCAGTTTGTGCCGTCGCGAACACAAGGCGACGGCGACGAATTCTTTTCGCTGCGCGAGTACATGCGCGGCGACGACCTGCGGTTGGTGGTATGGCGGATCAGTGCCCGGCTCGGCGTGTGGATGGTGCGTGAAATGGGTGTGGGCAACGCACGTGTGGTCACGTTTGTAATGGATACAAGGCGCGTTGCGACACCGGATTTTGACGAACGATTCGAGGAGGTTATCGAAATCGCCGCCTCGCTCATGATTACCCTCCTGCATCGGCAATACCGCGTGGGGATATTGGCCCCGGACGTACATATACCCGTGGGACGTGGCGCCGGACACGAACAACGGATTCTGGACTGCATGGCGCGCATAATGCCGGTGACCGAAGATGCATACCCCGATTTTGAGGCGCGGGCGCAACGCATGACCAACGAACCAACGCGCCTGATCTGTGTGTCCGCCGATCCCGAGAAATGGGGCGATGACAACTGGCAAACGGGCGTTCCGGCCCTCGATCCGGGAGCGGTGGTGTATGCGTGATCGACTTTCCATTGTAATGCGTGTGGCCTCCGGGACCCTGGTCTTTTCGGGATACCTGGCCCTGGCCTCCGTACTGCAATATGGGCCGGGCATCTTGTTGCTGCCCGCGATTCTGTTGCCCCTCGCGCCGATGGGCGCATGGCTCGAACAGCATGTGTATGCATGGCGCGTGTTGCGTCGTGTAGTCGCCCTCATTTATCTCTGTTTCATCCCCTTCAGTCTGGGCGTGTTCACTTTGATAGACGCTGTGGTCGCGCTGGTGATTTTTATTCAGGCCTACTTGTTGTTGGGCGAAAAAAATGAGCGCGTCTATTACGAAATCTATCTGATGGCCTTCTTTCTTCTGCTGGCCGCCGTGGTGCAGGCCCCAGAACCGCTGATTGCCATCGCGCTGCTCTTGTTCGCCGTGAGCGCCGTGTGGGCCTTTACCGCTCTGCGCATGCAGACTGAAGCGGCAAGCAGTCCCGCCAGGGGCGCCCCGGAAGTGCGCTCATTACAGGGCGACAAAACGAAAAGTGTTGCAACGGTACACGCCGGCGATGTTGCGGTGGGCAATGTCTTTGACTTCGGGCTGTTTCTTTCCCTGTCCGTGTTGTCCGTGATTGTGATTGCATTGACAGTGGTTGTCTTTTTGTTCACGCCCCGTGTCGAAGCAGGTTGGCTCGGACGGCGCGACCCGCAGCGGGCCATGACCGGGCTCTCGGAAACCGTCAGCATTACCGGCGGGACAAGTATCGTCGAAGACCAGAGCGTGGTCATGCATGTGCGCTTCCCGGACGAGCCCGAAGGCGTGCTCCAACCGTCAAGCGCTCTCTATTGGCGCGTATCCACCCTCGCGCGGTTTGTTGGCGATGAATGGTCGCGACGCGGCCTGAACGACCATTATGAGCCGGATGTTGAGCAGTTTTTTAGCCGCCCGAGCCGTGCCGCGCTGCACACCGACGGCATGGAGGAAGGCAGACGCGCCCGTGATTATGCGCGCATGGTGTACCAAGTGGTTTACATGGACGACGTGCCCACCCAGGGCATCCCAATCCTTGACCTGCCGCAGGGTATCCGCATATCAGGCGACCCTTCCAACACAAGCGTATCATGGGACACCAGCGCCGACTTTACCATGCAACTGCAAACACGCGGTTCGCGACGCCTCCAATACGAAGCCTACTCCGAGATAGTGCCCCGCGACCCCGACGCACTGCGCCGGGCATCGCTGGATTACCGCTTCATGGAACCACGCGACTACAGCCTGCTTACCCACCACGACCTGCTGCCGGAAACACAGCAACTCGCACTTGAACTAACAGACGAATACCCATCCATATACGATAAAGTGGCTGCGCTCGAAGACTTCCTCGGCAGCGAGGCATTCGCCTACACCCTTGATGTGCCCCTGTTGCCCCCGGAAAACAGCATGGACGCTTTCATCAACGAAATACGACACGGCCACTGCGAACTCTTCGCCTCCGCCCTCGCGCTGATGGCACGCAGTCTCGGCATCCCGGCCCGTGTCGTCAGCGGATTTCGCGGCGGCGAATACATGCCCGGCGAACAGGCATACGTCGTGCGCGCCAGCATGGCGCATCTGTGGGCCGAAGTGCTCATACCGGAGCATGGCTGGATACGTTTCGACCCCTCCCCGCGATCCGAGGTCATGCCCACGGGACTGGCACGCATGCAAATGGCATGGTCGCTCTATCTGCTGCGCGCAAAAATGTTCTGGTTCCAGGAAGTCGTCGGCTTTGAAGGCGGCATACGCCTCGACCAAATCAACTGGCCGTGGCGCGGCACACCCCGCCGGTCACCCGCCCCCGAACAACCCGACCCGGCCAAACCCGCAGACCAGCCCGGCACAATGCGCAACATCGCACTGCTGCTGCAACACCGCGCAATACAACTCGGCGCCATTGTGGCCTGTATTGTGGGCATGGCCTTCATATTCCGGTCATGGCGACGCAACGCGCCGCGCATCACACTTAACCGGGACCAACGTCGCATGCAAAAACTATACCTGCGGTTCCGACGCGCTCTGTCCCGATTCGGCGTGGACTGTGCCAACAAAACCGCCGGCGAATTGCGACGCGAACTTACAACACTCGGCCTGTCCGAAACCACCGGACTTAACGAATTCATCAACCTCTACAACGCCGTCCGGTTCGGAGGACGCCCCCTTACCCACGACCAACAAACACGGTTCAAACACCACCTGCGCCGCCTCCGCTCCCGCACCCTATGACCAACACGCCGGGCTCCACCCCTGCCCCGACAATCGCACTATGAAATATCCTTGCTGCTACAAAACGCCCCTGGCAGCATGCGTAACAGCAACACCATAAGACACTCGTCATCGCGAGCGCAGCGACGCGATCTCAATGCATCGTCATTGCGAACAACGTGACACAATCTCATACCCCAGATTGCCGCGTCGGGCTGTCGCCCTCCTCGCAAAAACGGTTGTGTCCGCGGTGAACATGCCTTTCTTCAGCACATCCCCACCACAAACGGTGAAGGCTCGCCAACCTGTATGTGCCATCCATTACGGCATAAATACCGACTCAAAGATTGCGGCACAGGCGATGGAAACGCACAATCACATTTTTGACTGCACGCCCCCAGTATGCTAAACTTTTCAATGCCCTGCAAGCGGGACTAACTCAGTTGGTAGAGTGCCAGCTTCCCAAGCTGGATGTCGCGGGTTCGATCCCCGTGTCCCGCTCCATTCTTTTCCCCTTTGTTTACAAGGGTTTCCGCGTTGTTTGCGCCCCCATTGTCGCCACCGTGAAAAGTGTCAGAATGTGCCACAATATGACCCGTTTTCCCTTTAAGGGGTGACAGTTTTAGTGACAGCACTGCGGACCTTCTCTGGTGTTGCTTATGAACGGCTCGAATTACCGGGTCAATGGCCACACCCGGGGGGATTGTCGCAATGGTGTGAAAAGCGCTTCACAATGGCAGAGGGGATGAAGGGGTTGCGGGATTCTTCAGGTATTCTTCTGATACACCGTATCGCGTTCAAGGAAACTGAGGTGGGCCCCAAACTTGGACACTCTGAACCGTTGTATAAGATAGCTTCCTTCGTTGACCGTCGTCCGGCGGAATGCCGGGCGACGCTGTGAGTATACAGCATACGACTGAGGGT
>SKQZ01000181.1 GCA_007118765.1 Candidatus Hydrogenedentota bacterium | reverse complement strand
TGTCCGCCGACTTCGACGTGTACTAACACGCTGTCAGCCGGCGGCCTGCGCAAAACACCTGCTCTGGCGCAATCTTCACAGGCTCACGACAAAACCTGATGAAATATCCGGGTTAACCCGGCTGCATGGTAAGCGTGATTGACGTGGGCGCATCGGGTGTTGTGACCTTCACATAGACTGTGTCGGCGTGTTCGGGATGATGTTCCACGCGCACGGCTGCCGTTTCCGGGGTCACCCGTGTTACCGGCGGGGCGGCACTCCAGAATGCGGGCGCGGCAAACACGGAATCCGCCGCAATCCCCGGGTCGGCATCCCATGTGCAGTTGAACACACCAGAGGCCGGGTCGAAAGCGACCTGCTGTACGCGCCCGGCTACTGCCACGGGCTGCGGTCGTGCCAACGACTCAAAATATGCCGCCTCCTCAATGCCGCGATGATAATCCCAATAGAAGGCGCCCATGCTTTTCTCTTCCAATAACGCTCCTTTGATGCGTGCGGCGTCTTGTGTTCTATGGTTGCCGTAAAATGCGCCCCATTCGCCGATTAACAACGGCATGCCCAACGTCCCGGCATCTCGTTGCTGCTGGTTGAATATGACGCGAAGTCGGTTTTCGCTTGGTTGATGTGCCAACGGGGTGTCCACGACAATGTCATAGGCGTGTGGCATGTAGGCTTGCAACGGGTCGCGTTCCCCGTGGTCGTCGGTCAGAGGCGCAATCGCGCTGGGGACGCCTACGTTGGCCAGTACCGAAGGTTCAAGGAAGAAGATGCCGTGGGGATGTACTTCGCGGATGGCGTTGTGAACCCGCCGGTACATGGGCATGAGTTTTTCGCGTTCGAAGGTCTGTGCGGTTGGCGTGACCGCTTCCAGTGCACGACGATGCCGCGTGGGATCGTCCAAAGCATCCAATAGCCAGGCTGGGAGAGGTCTTTCCTCCAAACTGGCCAACAACGCACCGAAACCGTTGGGCATGGAGGCGCCCCGGAATATTGCGGGGATGGCACGCCATATTGCCAATGCCACCTCCCGAATGGGCGAACCCGGAAAGGGCTCGTTCAAAATGTCGAATCCGATCACGGCGGGCGTATCCACATAACGCCGGGCAACATGTTGCCATGCCAGCGCAAATCGATCCTGAATACCGACATCGCCCGGGCCGGGTGCATTCGCCCAGAAATTATCAAAAGCGCGTTGGACCTGCGGGCTTGTAAAATAGGCCGTGCTCCATGCGCCGCCCAGAAACCGATGCGGTTCTCCGTCGTCAAGGGTGGCCCATGCCGGGGCGCCGTTGCCGCCCGGCACTGCCTCGCTCCACAAGTCCTGATGCATGTCCAATACCACGAATAATCCGGCCTCTTGCGCCCAACGGATCCGCTTATCAACACCTTCAAGGTAGGCGTCGTCGTATATGCCCGGCGTCGGCTCCACAGCGGACCAAAAAATAAGCAGCCGCACGGCATTCATGCCCCAACGTCGCAGGTCGTGGAATTCTTCAGGGCCATGCCAGCTTTCATGTCGTCGCGCCGAGGATTTTTCGCCGAGGTTCATGCCCCATAAAAATATCTGGCGGCCATGCCCGTCCACAATCATTTCGTCTTGAATCGTCAGGCGGGACATTGCTGCACCGGCATCCGCGGCCGGCAACAGGAACATGCCGCATAGAAACAGAATTAACCAATGTTCGGTCTGCATCGTATTATCGTCCTTGTAAGCGGTTGTTATGTATGGCGTCGCGTGGTTTCCAAAGCCCGTAAAACGAACCTTCAAGACACAAATTGCAGCGCAAACTCCATCGCCCGTCTCAAGACACGCACTCCGGGGCCACGACGCCACTTGTAGGGACGTTCCGGCAGCGGCGCATAGGCTTCCTCGTCGGTAAACTCGTTGGGAAACCAGCGCAGCTCGTCTGCCTGTTGTGCGATGAGGAAGTTCGGGTTGCGCCGCACCAGCGCCTTGTAAAACCAATCGGCCGCATCCGGATCATGCCCGTGAAGGTATATGCCGCCAAGATACAAGGCTTCCGCGGTCAGTACATGATTGTCCGGCAAAAGCATTGCGCAACGTTTCATCAATGCCGCCGCCACATGGGTATGATACAAGCGTCCGCCGGGTGTTGGGGCGCTTTCGGAGATGCGCGTCTGAAGGGCATCATCCGCTTCCAACGGGCCGGTTTCGGCGGGATACACCAGAACATATCCCCGGAACCGTTCTGTCGGCAACAACGGACGCATGAGCCGGCTGCCATCGGCGAAAACGGTTTTACCCGCCGCAAAGTAGTTTTGTGCCCGCACTTTTTTGGGCTGTGACGTGTCCATTGCGTTTTTAAGATGGTCGGCTATGGTCAATGCACTTGCTGTTAGTTGTGACGATGCGTGCTCCGGATCATCGGAAGGGGTGTTTTGGTGGAAGGAGGCGGCATCAGACCAGTGACCTGCCCGTGCCAAACGCCGCGCCAGTAACGTGTGCATCCCGGCCATGTCAACCGCTCGCGCCGATACGGTGGTGGCATGTTCTTCAACAAAAAAAACCAGTTCCTCAAGCGTCATGATGCGTTCCGCAACAAAAGCGGCATCGCTCCAGTATCCGGTGTAGAGGAGGGTTCTGAGTGCCCCCGCGTAGTTGGCCTCGGCGAGCATGGGGTCAATCGCCTGTTTCACCACACCCTGTCTGTACGCTGTCTTTCCAAAGGTTTCAAGCAACAGGAGGGGATCGTCACATGCGCTATGGTTAAGCGCCCGCAACAGGGCGTCGCCTTCTTCAATAAAGCCATCGCGCAGCATACTGTTGGCGCCTGCGAACAGACGCCGTCCGTTACTGTGAGCGGCGGCATCCTGCGCGAGGGTTCCGCTCACCGCCAACAGGCCAACAACAATACACGCCCACGGCAGCGCAACACGTTCGAGGTATGTTTTGTGCTCTTCCATAATTACCATAAGCACCCGTTGATTCATTGCCACTGTCTTCGGGTTGTCTATCCGCAAATCTCAACATTACAACGCCATTATAGCAGGCCCGCAATTTATGTTCCGCAACCAGGCGGCACAATAACGTGTGGTGCAGACGCCGCCGCACAGCGGTTGCGCATCCCGGTGATTGCAGTGTCTTCAAGAGGGCGGCGTATCCTTTGCGTTGTACTCCACGGGAATTGCCTCCGGCGCGAGAACTTCTATGGCAGGCCGCAACGGAACAAAATTGGTGCGCACTGCGTCGGTCAGGCGTTTGGCCAGTTCTTTGCGGTCTGTGCCGCGCATCGGCTCTTCGCCGAAATGGATCGTGCCCACGGCGCCGGAATAGCGCAAGAACCGGTACAGGTGCGCATAAAAAGGTTCCGGACGCCACCAACTGCATATTGCGCCTTCTGTTGGCTTGCCTTCCGGCATGCGGTAGTAAATGGTGGCATAATAAACGGGCATATCCAAGTCTATTGGCGGTTGCAACAGGGGCGATTTGAAGGGTTCAATGTTCTGTCCACAGCAAACGCGGCTTTCCGGGAATACCACAATGCCGTCGCCTTCCGCAATGGTTTGCGCTATTAGCCCGTTTACACGCGCCGTATCACGTTTGTCCGTTCGATTTATAAACAGGATGTACAAGGAGCGGGCCACGGCCCCGAAAAACGGCCATTGTTCCACATCCCCCCGTGACACAAAGATGCACCCGGTTTGACGCGCAAGCACAAGCATATCCAGATAGGACAGGTGGTTGCAGACCATGTAAAACGGCGCTTTCGGCGGTGGCCCCTTGACTTCCACACGCAGGCCTGCAACAAAGGCAAAGCAATGACCCCATGCACGCAGCAGGCCGCGTCGCAACATGCGATCCGTGCGCCGTGAAAGTTGTGCGGTGGGCCATACAAGCAATCGTATCCCGATAAAAAACAGGGAAACCATCACCAGCAGGGTGATACGGATGCTTGCTCGGATATGGCTCATGTGGCATCCTTTCGTGTGTTGCGCATCTTCTTTTTCAAGGTTAACGCCACCGGACAATGGTCGGAGCCGAATACGTTGTCACACACCTCAATGCCTTTCACATTGGGCAGCATGGCCGTGTTCACACAATGATAATCCAATCGCCAGCCAATATTCTTTTCCCGTGCCCGCGCACGATAGGACCACCATGTGTAGGCTACCGTATCGGGGTGCAACTGTCGAAAGACATCCGCATAGCCGCGCCCCAGAAACGCACTCATCGCCTCGCGCTCTTCGATATAATAGCCCGCGTTGTTTTCATTTGCTTTCGGCCTTGCCAAATCTATTTCACGATGGGCGATGTTGAAATCGCCACAAATGACAACATTCTTTCCCTGCGCCACCATCTTGTCAAGCGCTTGGCCGATGGCGTCACAAAACGCCAGCTTATAGGGAAGTCGTTTGCGCTCGCTTTGGCTGTTCGGCCAGTACGTATTTACCAATGTAAAATCAGGGAAGGTCAGCACCTGCGCACGCCCCTCGCGATCAAACTCCGGAACGGCAAGCCCTGATACCGATATGGGCGGACACTTGGTAAACACGGCTGTGCCGCTATAGCCCTTCTTTTCGGCAGGATTCCAGAAAACATGATACCCATCGGGACAAGACAATGCCGGTGGCGCCTGTTCGGGGAGTAGGCGCGTCTCTTGTAAGCAGAGCATATCCGGTTGTGTGTTCACAAACCAGTCCATAAAGCCGTTCTTGAGCACGGCACGCAATCCGTTTACATTCCATGAATAGATGGTGGTCATCAGTTGTTCCCAAGCAGGTTGTGTAATCAGCAGAGGGCGGCATATCCTGCGCCCGAGCAGGGTTGCGACAGCACACAATGAGATATGCGTCCCGCCAGTGAATGGTAGCAAAAAACAGCCGGTACAAGCGAAAAGAAGCCGACGGAAACTCTCTCAAAGGGATTGGTGCGGGCCGGCGAACAGTTTTGAAAAATCTTTTGCATTCGGAACCGAAAATGTGTACTATGATAGCGGCATGATAGCGACAACTGCAGCATTGCAGGAGAAAGCACCATGACCAATGATGATGCGAGGCAGTTATATAGGGAGGCCATCGAGCAGTACGAAGCCGGAGAGTATGCGGGCGCACTGGAAGTGCTGGACGGTATTTTGGATGCCCAGCCCGACTTCCATGACGCAGCCTATTACCGTGCTTTGTGCTTGAAGGCGCTGGGCCGCGACGCAGAGGCGCGTGCGTGTTGTGATGCGCTCACGGAGCACATGGCGCCGGAAGCATTACAAGCGATAACGGATGGGTTGGAGCCGCCCGAAGCCCCTGAAGCAGAAGAAGAGGGGGCGATCGAAACGGAGGAATCTGAAGCCGTCGATAAGGGTGACAGCGTTTTCGTTGTGCAGTCCGTGTATCCGGTGTCGGCAGGCGAGAGTTCTGTTGTGGGGCGTGTAACGCAGGGCGTATTTCACGTGAATACGGTGGCGAAGGTTACCGGCAAGTCAGGCAAACGGGTAGCCGCTCCCATAAAACGCATTGGGCCCGCCGATACCCCCATTTTACTGGCCCGTGAAGGTCAACGTACGGTGTTGGTGTTGGAAATAGCTCCGGATGAGCTCGACGCGGGCGTATCGATCATTGGTGAAGGTCGCGAGGCGGAATCCGACCCGGAAACAGACACAACGCCCGCCACCGAGAAAACGATCTTGCTGGAGCGGCCCGCGGAACTGGCGCCTGTGGAACGACTAATCAAACAGGGGGGCTATTCGGAAGCCGCGAAACTGCTGGAAAACTATGTGGACGGACATGCCGACAGTGTGGTGGCAAAACGTATGCTGGCGCAGGTGTTTCTTGAGGCCGAGCCGCCGTTGCGCGATCCTCAAAAAGCGTTGAAATTGATTCGAGAAGTTTATCAGGCCAGTGGTGTGGAAGACCCGTTGGTTACAAAGGTGCTGGCCTATGCGCAGGCCGAAAACGGCGACCCGGAAATGGGCCTCCGATTTATGGAACGCTTGTATGCCGCCACCATGGAGGTCGAGGCCAAACAGGCGGTGGCGCAACGCATTTACGAATTTCGCCACAAGTATAACCTGGGCGATGTGTGGGAGTTTGCGGATGAGCACGGCGATGTCATTTTTGAAGCAAGCGCCCCCGAAGAAATTATCCGTGCCTTGCGTAATGGCGCTGTACCGCTTAACGGCGAATGTCGTCGCAACCATGTGGGTCAATTCGAGCCCATCGAAACGGCCTTGGCGCCGGTGCTGCCCGAAGTGGCAAATTTGTATGGCATACAACAATCACAATGGACCCCCGGATTTCTGGTGCTGGTATTCTTCCTGTTGCTTGGCATCATTGTTGCATGGTATTTGCCGGATATTTTGCAAATGCTTCAATAATCACGACGCCAGAATACGCCTATGCCGCTGCGCTCGGCAGCGTCCACGTCGCCTTTGACGGAGACCTGCGGGCTCACTTCCACTTCCACTGAGACCTTGCCGCTGTCGGTCGTGGTTCCCTGCTCAACTTCAACGTACACCGAATCCGTAAAATACCGTCCCATCCCCACCACGGTCTCGTCGGCCCGTTCGCCGGTGCGTATGTCAATGCGGTCTATGCCGGGCAGCCCTACATTGCCGGAGAACAGTTGCATCCCGCCAAGGCTTTGATTAAACATGGCGGCCACCCGCGCCAATTGGATGGCCTGAACCGGGGTGATGCGGGACAGGTCGCGTCCGAACAACACATGGGCCAGCACTTCATCCTGCGGCAGTGGCGGCTCCGAACGCATGTTAAGTTGCACATCATCCATGGGGCCGGTCAATTCGAGCAACGCCGTGAGGGTTGGCGTTTCTGCCCGGGCGCGCATGTCCAAAAGAAACGCCGTGGGCGGGCCGCCGGGAAACGTGATGGCGCTGTCGCGCAGTTGGAAACGCCGTCCGAGAAAATCCATGTGCCCGCGCAACACGCTGATGCGCCCTTCGATGCGCGGCTCGGTCAACAGGCCGCCCACGGCAAGCCTGCCGCCCCACTCGGAATCCAGAATGGGAGCGCGTACATATACCCGCCCGGGGATGTTGCACCGTATGTCCAGGTGTACCTCGGGGATATAATGTGCCGTTGCAGGTTCCGGCGGCATGACTTCTTTGCCGTCTTTTACCTCAACAACATCAATAACCGTGGGTTCGCTCACGGGCATCTGGTCGGGCATGGTCGCGTGCACGGGTCCAATGTCCAACTCACCGGCAACCGTCGTCTTGTTCAGGTCGCCGGTGGCGGTAACAACGCCGTTTACGCGGGCGGTCATATAATCCAATCGCGCCAGTTCGGCATCATTGAAGTGTATTTGTGCTTCGAAAGGGAACCGGTCGGCGGGCAGCAGCTGCAATCCGCCTTCAGCCGTCAAATCTCCCCGGCGTCCGGTACGTGCGCTGCACTCTTCAATACGAACGGCATCGCCATCCGCCCGCACGTGCAGATTAACATCATGCAATTGTGTGCCTGTCACAGTGTTTTCGTAACGCCCGTCGCGGATGTAGGCGTCTCCCGATGCACGGGGCGCATCCACGGTCCCGGCCAGTTCAAATGTGCCGGTCAACCGGGCATCCAGATGATGTTCCACCAGCCCCAGCGCCTGCGGCAGGGTTGCAAACAATACATCTACCTCGAGTGTTGCGGCGACCGGCGCGGCAGGCGGCATATCCAGCATCCAGGGCTGTAACTGCCAGACCAATGGAACACTGCCCCGGGCTTCCACTGTGGCCACGTCGTCCATCCGCGCGTCTAGGTTTGCCGCGGCCTGTCCGTCGGCCAGCCGGGCCTCAAGCGCCACGGAAAGGGGCGTTAGCGCGTCCGCTGTTTCAATATCGGGCGCTACGTCCGCCAGTTGCAACGCAATGTCCAGTATCGGTGCGTCCGGCGCGCCGGACAATCTAACTGTACCGGCCAGTGTTCCAAGGACAGCCGGTTCCATCAGCAGTCCGCTCAATGGGAGCGGCAGGCTTTCAAATCGAAGCGCACCCCGCACTGCTTCGGGTTCATACAACGCATCAAGGTGTATGGCGCCGTCGCCCACACGCACGGTCAATGGTGCAACCGCGAGGCCTTCGTCGCTCGCGGATAGTAGGGCGGGCGCGTCAAGCTCATACCCGAAGATGCCCGCCGTTCCTTCCAGCCGGGTCGTTTCGACGCTACGCTCCATCACGTTAACCCGGCTTGTCATGGCGCAGGTTATCGGCTGTGGTTCCGTAGTGCCGCTGTCCAACAGCCCCTCCATATCTACAGTCAATTCCAATGCGCCCATGCCGCCGGCCGCAACAACAGCAATGCGGTCCATGGTGACGGGGGCGTGTGACAGCGCATGGATGGTCGTAGTCATGTGTGCCTCGGGCGTTTGCCACAGATGCTGCACGTCCAGTTGCGTTTCGAGCGTGCCCAGTGTGAGGTTGCCGTAGCGGAAATCCCGCACGGCAAGTGTTGCGTTGGCCGCGTGGTGATCCAGTTGTGCCGCCGCTTCGACCGTGCCGGACAGTTCAATGCCCGCCAATGCCGCCAATCTGGCCAAGTCGTTTAACTCGGCGTTCAGTTGTGCCTCGGGCGCGCCGGTGTCAAGTGCGTACGCGGCTGTTCCTGAAACACGATTTTCACCTGCGACCAGCGAAAAAGCAGGCACGGAGAGCGTATTATTTGTTAGTCCGGCCCGCATGTCCAGCGCAACAGTCTCTCCGTGGCCGTGTGCCGTGCCGGTTACAGTCGCCTCCATTTCGGCGGGCACATTATGCGCCGAAAGGGTTAATTGCGCCTGCAACGGCGGCCCGGCGTTATAGGCAAGGTCTTTGCCATCAATCTGCGCGTTAACGTCCAGATGGGGGAGGGCGCCTGCAACTGTTGCGTCAAGGGCGAGTGCGCCCGTCACAGGCTGCCCCAATGCATTGCCCGCTGTGCTTGCGTCTGGCAGTCGGAGTTGCAGTTCACTTTCCAGCAAGGCGTCCGAAAACGTGTAGATCCCCGTAGCCTGGGCATCAAAAGCCATGCCTGACAGCAACAGATCCTTTACGGTGAAACGGTCGTCCTGAAGTGTCGTGTTGGCCTCAAACCGGAGCGCTTCGCCCACGAGCGCCGTTACGGGTTCCGGCAGGGCGCCTATCTCACGAAGGTCGCCGTTAAGGATAATGTCCATCGCCAGCGGCGCTACCGTGCCTTGCGCAGTGGTTTCCAGGCGCAAGGCGCCTTCCGGCAAATCAGCCACGTCCAGCGGCAATTGCTGACAGTTCGGCACGTCCACCGCAATATGTGCATCCAGGTGTGTGGCAGCCAAATCAAACCGTCCCTCGCCCGTGAGGGTAACATGGTCGTCAGACAACGACAGCGATGCCAGGTGTATCTCCTCCAGAGTGGAGGCCGCAAGTGCCGCTTGGAGCGTTACGGAAACCGGTGTCAGCATGGGCCCCTGCAACGCTGTTGTTGTTGCGGCTATGTCCAATTGTATTCCGCTCGGCTCAACAGTGAACCAGTCCTCACAGGCGCCGACAATCTCTATATGTCCATGGGTCAACTGCACTGGTGCAACATGCAGGCCTTTCACCTCGGCGCTTGCCGTTGCGGTGAGTCCGTCTTCGTTACCCCGGACATTGAGTGTTGCCTGAAACGCACCTTCGGGTGATAGTGGAAGCAACGCGCCCACGTTTTGCAGGTCTTCCACAGTCAAAGCGCAGGTCATGTCAAAAGCAGGTTGTGCGGGTGTTAAGCTGCCCTGTGCCGACAAGGTCAGTCCCGCGCCCGCCACCTCAAGCGTCGGCAGTTGCAAGATACCCGTATCTTCAGCGTAGGATGCCGCAAAAGAAATCTCCGTGTCCGTTTCGGGGAGCATGGGGAACAGGTCGCGCGCCAGGGTGGGCGGGGTCACACGCGCCGTCCCTTCCGCCGCAATCGTATCGTTCATCTGTAGCGTAATATCGGCGTCAAGCATTTGCTCGTCGCTTGCGAAGGCGCCCACGTGCAGCCCCAGCGCGTTAAACGGGCCTTCTGCCGACGCTTCCAGCCGCAGGGGCGTTGGTGTTGGTTGGGGCGGCAATCCGGGCAACCGGCCCGCGTCGTCGTACGCAGCCTCCAGAAGAACGTCCATCCGGGCCTGTTCAAAGTCCACCATGCCGCGAAGGTTCCCGTCCATCGTGTTCGACGCAATCCGGGCGGCGGCAATGTCCAATGTTCCTGTCCGGTCAAGTGTGGCCGCAATCTGCACGTTAACGGGATCGCCAGTCAATTCGGCATGGGGGCGTAACATGGGCAGAGCGGCCATGTGTGCTGTGATTGCGGCCTCCAGTGTTGTGTCGTCGGCCTCGGTAATCTGCAATGTGCCGTCTGCGACGGTTGCATCGCCCGTCTTCACCATCAGCGCGG
>SKQZ01000352.1 GCA_007118765.1 Candidatus Hydrogenedentota bacterium | reverse complement strand
TCAGTATCAAAATCTGTATGTTGCGCGGTGCTTGTCGTAGCGTTGGGCGCAAGGTTGGGCGCAGCGGGCGAATCTGTATGTAACCCTTTTTCGTTCAATGTGTTATGACTTTGACGCGACGCACTTAAAATCCGTTCCCCGAAAGGGGATGCGGGTTCGATTCCCGCCTCGCCCACCATCGAAAAAACTGTTCCGTCTGTGGCGCATTGTTTAGTGTCCTACCAATGTATAGGTCTCTTTGAAGTGGCACTTACGCTATGATGACAATGGAACATGCACTAATGGTGGCGTCCGCGCAACCTGCGTTGCTGCTGATTCGTTTGTTTGCCGGTGGATATAGGCGTACAGGATGGTGGGTGAGTCTAGCCCGCATATTTCACAAGATTTCTGTTGCGCTTGCGAATCTTACACCATATCAGGCACTTTGCTTGCCCGCCGACTTCGACGTGTACTAACACGCTGTCAGCCGGCGGCCTGCGCAAAACACCTGCTCTGGCGTAATCTTCACAGGCTCACGACGAAACCTGATGAAATATCCGGGCTAGTTAAGCCACCAAAGGGTGGCGTTTAGCAGGGTGGCAAAACTGACCCAGAGCCAATAGGGCAGGAAGAGTGCGGCGGCGGTGCGTGACACGGGGTAGAAGGCGACGGTGGTTGCCGCAATGGCCGCCCACAGCACGATGATGGTTATCATGGCCAGATCGGGGCGCTGCAGACCGAAGAAGAGCGGGGTCCAAAGGGCGTTCAAGATGAGTTGAAAGGCGAATAGTCCCAGTGGCCAGTAAAGTTCCGGTGTTGATGCCGCCTTGCGCCACACCAACCATGCGGCAACGGCCATCATGCAGTATAGGAGGGACCACACCGGACCAAATACCCAGTTGGGCGGATTGAACCACGGTTTGTCCAGATTGGCGTACCAGTCGCCCGGTCCGGTTCGGGGCAATACGGCACTTAAACCGGGCGCCACAAAGGTGATGATAAGAAACCCTGCCAACGCAAACCCTTGTTTCAGCATTTTATGGTTCTTTCCTGGCTGAATTTTGAAAACCCTCGTGTATATGATTGCTTTCACAAACACGCGCAACTCCCGCTCAATTCCCGGTCATGGCAGGAATTTGCGTGTCCCGCCACTTTCTGCTATGTTCTATGGACGTGTCAACCTGTAACATTCGGCACGGCTTGTTGCAAATGTTTCCACCTTTAAGGAGAGGGTACGAATGAATAAAGCAGTTCTGGCGGCTATATTATGTGTAATTGTTCTTCACGCTCCGTTTGTGATGGGCGAGCTGTCCCTTCAAACCATGACCGACTGGCACATTGTGTGTGCGGACGACGCGATTGAAAGTGAAGCCTATGCGGCGGAGGAGTTTCAAACGCTTTTCCGAGAGCTGACGGGCACGGAGCTGCCTATTGTCGCCAGCCGAAAACAGGATGGGGGCGTTGTTTTCATCGGCCCGGACGCGGTGGCGCAATCGGGTCGGTATGATCCGTTGTGCGATCCGGGCAAGGAAGACCTGCGCATCGTGGTGGAGGCGGATGCGGTGGGTATTGACGGCGGGCGTCCCCGCGGCACGTTGTATGGTGTGTATGAGTTTTTCGAGGCCTTGTGCGGCGTCCGGTTTCTTACCCATGACCATACGTGGTATCCCGAGGATGGGCTGTCCACAACGCTTGCTTTGGGCGTCCACGAACACAGTCCTGTTTTTGATTACCGGTTCGTGTCGTATGGCGAACTCCGAAGCAATCCCGCTTTTGCTGCGCGGCTGCGCAACAATGCCGTTACCCGAGATGCGCGGCTGGGCGGACGCACCGGCTATGAACGGGTCGGGCATACCATGGCGCGCCTTGTGTCTCCGGAAGAGTACGGTGAAACAAACCCGGAATACTTTGCGCTGGTGGACGGCGTGCGCAGGTTGGATGCTCCCTATGACAGGCCGCAGTTGTGCATGACGAACGCCGAGGTAGTGGATTTGATGACCGAGGCGATTTTGGAGCAAATTGAACAGCAGCCGGACATGATCTCCTTTGGCGTGGGACACAGCGACAATCAGGAGTATTGCACCTGTCCCGGTTGTGCTGAAATCAACGAGCGGGAAGAGTCCACGGCGGGCGCGACCATTCACTTTGTTAATCAGGTGGCGGAACGGGTCGAAGAGGTTCACCCGGATGTGCTCATCGGCACCTATGCCTATCAGTACACGCGGAAACCGCCGAAAAGCATCCGTCCGCGGGACAATGTGCAGATTCAGCTGTGCAGCATTGAAGCATGCAATTTCCATCCCATCAACGATTGTAGTTGTCCGCTCAATCAGCCTTTTGTGGAAGACATGGAGGGGTGGCGCGAACGGGCGAAAAATATCAAGGTGTGGCATTACAATACAAACTTTCGGCGGGGTTATTTGTCTCCCTACCCCAATTTTCGCAGCATCGGCGAAAGCGTGGCGTATTATGCGGACAACGAAGTCATCGGCATTTATATGCAGGCGGCGGGGAACGCCATGTCCGCGGAGCTGAGCGATTTGCGCGCTTACGTTATTTCCCGGTGTTTGTGGAAGCCGGGGCGGGACAGTTGGACCGAGATGGAGGAGTTTTGTCGGCTCCATTATGGTGAGGCTGCAACGCCCATACTTGAGTATTTGCATTGGTATCACGACTTGATTGATGCCGCCGGAACTCATCCCACCTGCTTTTCAACGGAATCAGAATTGCAGATTACGCCTGCGTCAGCACGCAAAATTATGGCTTATTTTCGAGATGCTTTGGATCGCGCCGAATCGGAGGAAATATATGAGCGGGTCGAAAAGACCTCAATCAGCGCCTACCGTGCCGCTCTTAGCGCGTCGGGCATGCGTCTTATCTACGAAGATGGCATGGCCTTTCCCGACCTTGCCGGGTTTCATCCGGAACTATTGGAGCGGTTTAAGGCTTTGTGCGAGAAGCACGGCGTTACCCGTGAAGACGAGCACACGCCCTTGGGCGAATACTTAGACCAGATTCGCGCACTCTACGCCGGGTTCGAAGCGGTGAAACTGGAGAACGAGCATTGGCGGGTGGTGGTGCTGCCGGAATCGAATGCCAAGGTCGTGGAGATGCTCCACATAGAGTCGGGCCGGGATATTGCACAACCACATCGCGCTTTCGACCGGTTCCGGTTTGAGGACTGGGTAACACAGGGCCACGGCCCGGCGCCCAATGTTATTGTGTCGTTTGAAGCGGATGCTGATGCCGATGCCCGGGCGGCCACTATGACGGCAACGCTGGACGATGGCGCCACGTTAGTGCGGCGCTTTATGCTGGACGATGATGCGGTGCGTTTCGAGACCACGCTTACCGCCGGGGAGGCGCGGCCATTTGATTTCTGGGTCCACCCGGAATACGATTCGGCCACCATGTCTGATGACCCTGAAACGATTTCCGTCTATGTGAAGGCGCCGGAGTGGGTGTGGATCAATCGTGACTGGCGCAACGCGCAGCCAACGACGAGACAACTACAGGCAGTTCGCGAGGCGGCGTCGGGCGGTGGGTTTGCGTTTTATAATCACGACGCGGGATTTGGGGTGGAGCAGCGTTTTGACCCTGATGCATTTGAATCCCTGCATCTATACTGGAACCCAACACGCCAACAAATCAACCTCGAAATGTACCCGCGCAGTAAAACGCTTGCACCTGGCGAACAGGCCGGTTACACATGGGAATTGCGTTATTTATCTGCACCGTGTGAACTTATGCCGTAGGCGTAGTTGGTGGAAAGGCCGTTAACCCGCGCTTCTCTATGATGCGGCCAATGGAAGTTGTTTTCATTGCAGCATCGTCGTACACCGGGTGCAGGAAAAACCTCTGCAAAGTTTCTTGTCATGCGCCGCACAAGACGGTCTTGTTGGTCGAAAACAGCCAAAGCGCAACCCCAAAACAAAGCAGGGCCACGGCCGTATAAGCCGCAGCCCTGTGTTTTATCTGTTCGGATTAGTCAACGTACACTGCCGCAAAGACAGTGTCAATGGGGGCGTTGTCCGTGCCGAGAATGCGCACGCAGGCACTCCATTCGCCCCGTGCCTGGGTAACTTTTACGAGCAGCGTATTCCAGCCCTCCTGCAGTGTTGCTTCAACAACTTCCTGTGCCGGTGCAACAGCGCGTTGGGCGTGTTTTTCGCTGACCAGTTCGTCGTTCAACCATACTTTGTTGCCGTCATCAGAGCCGATTTCAAGTATGGCATCGCGCTCTGCATCGCTCCAAATGTTGGTGCGCAGATAGGCCACACGGAAATAGCCGCCAATGGCCTTGTCCAATTCCACGAGGAACGGCATGGCGTCATTCGTACCAACCGGCACGCGTCGCCACGTCACATCATCGCTGTCTTCGTCATCTTCAGGCGCAAACGGCGTATTGAACAGGGCCTCCAAGTCATCATCGTCCAGCATATAAGGTCCGGCAACTTCCCATGCCGTAATATACCCGTCTTCCGGGCCAAGCGACGCTTTAATTTCGGCTGCTTTGTCGCGCACAAATCCGGTTTGTGTCGTCTCCGAAATGGCATCAAGGATGATGCGTATGTCTTGGGGATAACTCATGGCCAACGCTTCGGCGAGTTTCACACTGGCTACTTCCGCTTCCCGTTGCAAACTCTCGTCATCAAGGTATTCAGCAACAACCTGCAGGGCGCCCAATGACTTAACATCCCCCAGCCCTGAGAGGATACGCCTGCGCTCAGCGTTGCTATGGGCCAGTTCCAACGCTTCACGGTAGCGTTTTGTGGCTTCTTCTTCGCTTATATCCTCACAAACGCCGATTAATCGGAAATAGCCGCGCAGCGCTTCCGGCCGGAGGGATTCCTGGCCGTCCTTGGCAAACATTTCAAGACGTGCCATCGGCACGGAGTTGGGCCATGCGCTCAGCGCGCGCAAAGCGGCCCGCGCCACTTCAATTTCCTCGCTTGCAAGGGCTTCATAGAGCAACGGCAGACTGGCATCGTTTCCGGTGGCGCCGATGGCAACAATGCAAGCCTTTTTGTCTTCGGTGCGGTCTGCAATCGAATAGGCGCGTTCATACATTTCTGCCGTTTCCTGCGGGTCACGCGCTTCATCCATGCCGGCAAGGCGAATGAATCCGGTCAATGCAGTTGTGCCCACGTCCGTGCCTTGGAATTGTGTCATGGCATCGTCAAGTATCGCCAACGGAGCGTCAGTGGGCCATACAGAGAGTGCTTCCATGGCGGCCAGCCGGACACTGGCGTCCTCCTCTTCAAGACCGCCTTCAAGCAGTTCCAAGGCTGTTTCATCGCCAATTTTTCCCAAGGCAACATATATATTGCGGCGCGCAGCGGGCTCTGTTTCTTTTTCCAGTGCCGCGGCAAGCGACTCAATCCGCGTGACGCCCGGTTCAGCCCGATCCGCGACCGTTGCGATAATGCCGGCCATCTCGTCACCACTATCTTGCGTGTCGGCGGACAAGAGGAGGGGAAGGATCATGTCCAGCTGTTCGGGATCGGCTATTTGCGTCAAAATATCGAGGAGTGCCATGCGCTCATCAGGACTCGTTTCCGGAAGTTGTTCAAGCAGGATGGGGGTTGCATCTGCAAGATTGCGCGCAGCAATGGCGTGCAGCACTTCCGACCTGAACGGCATTTCCATATCCTGCAACGCATCCAAAAGCAACCGGTCAGCGCCGGGCAACCGGGAAAGACTGTGCCGTGCGACAGCCCGTTCCCGACCGGAGGCGGTTGTGGCATGTTCGAGCAGGAACAGCGTGGCGTCGGCCTCTCCGATGGAAGCCAACGCTTGCAATGCGGCAATGCGCACGGCCTCATTTTCCGATTCGGCAGTTTCGAGAATGTGGGGCGTAACGCGGTCCACGTCGGTTTCGGCCAATGCGGTAAGGAGAAATATCTGCGGGCGTTCCTCTAATTCGGGAAGCACTTCGGCGATGGCCCGCAGCGTGGTTCGGCGCGATATGTCGCGGGCAGCGGTTGCGGCCACCAGCTGCATATCCGTATCGTCACCGCGTAACGTATCGATAATGATATCGTCCAGGTCGCGTGCCGAGGCTGTGGCAATAATTCCGCGCAGTGCAGCGCCACGCCGGTGCGGATTGTCTTTGAATAGATCGTATGCCGTGGTAAACACTTCGTTGGCATCTTGCGGGCGGCGTTGGTTAAGAATCGTAAATCCCGCCTTGATATAGGACGCTTCGGCAAGATCTTTCATCTCGCCTTCTTTCATATCAACTGCGGCCAACAACGCGCTGGCGCTGTCAGCATACCCAATTGTCGCCAGCGCCCGTAGTGCGGTGGCGGCCACTTTGTCGTCGCGGTCGTGAATGGCCGCACTGATGGCGGGGATGGAGCGTCTGTCCTGTCTGGCGGCAAGGGAGGAGATGATTCCTGCGCGATGTTCGGGGCCTACCATGGGCAATGCATCACGCAGCGCATCGAGCGCACGACGGTCCGGGATTCGTTCCAAGGCATAACGTGCCATGTAGGCCAAGTCGAAATCGAGCAGCATTTCGGCAAGTACCGGAACAGCGTCCCGGCCACCGAGTACACTGAGTTGTTTGCAGGCAAACAGTTTGGCGTCATAGGTGGCCTCTTCATTTTGTAACAAGGCGATGTATGCCGCTTCGAGGTCATCCAGCGAATCTTCGGCGCCCGTGCGCTTGCGTGTCAATTCTTCCAACAGCACAAGGGGCGCAAGGCTATCGTTAAATTGATATTCGGTCACCTCCGACATCAGAACGCTTATGGAGTCCTTTTTGAACCGGGGCCGGATACGGATGGTGCCCTCTTCCGGGAAGTCATCGGGGACCGGTTGCGTGACGGCGCCTGTGGCGGCCCATTCCGCGCCCCGTTGCAACGTGACAATGAACCCGGCGCATTGATGCGGCAGCGAGGCTTCGGGACTGGGGCCCGCATGGCCCAGCGTGGTTTGAAACATCCGTCCATCTTCATAATTCACCGTAAACAATACCGGCTCATGTTCGCCGGAACCGCCGGTATCCGGATCAGAAAAGGCCGTGGCGAGCACGGTCATGTTCCGTGCAGGTCCCCGCAGATGGTGATAGAGTTCATCCATGGTGTGTTGCCACTTTTCCGGCAACCCGCGCAGAATGGGATGCTCCGGCTGACGGTGCTTAATTTCAAAGGAATGCTGCCGTCCATGTGCGCCGCCGGGGCCGGGACTGGGATCATAGATTACGCGGTCATCACGCCAATACACATAGGGGCCGTGTTCTTCATCGCGACCGCCCCAGCCGCCGAGCCCGATGATTTCATTGAATTCCGGCCAGTCGGGGAACGCATTGTTGGCTTCATGCACCACCACAACGCCGCCGCCGTTGGCCACATAAGATACAAACGCGTCTTGCGTTGATTCCGGCCAGGAATCCCCGGTGTACTTCAATACAACGACATCGTACGCCGCAAATTGCGGCATAAATTCCGACATATCTTCACCCGCAGCAGGTGTCGTGGCAACGTCCACAAGGAATATGTCGGTATCTTCCAAGATGGTTTTTATAATGGGGGCGCTCACCTGCCAGTTATGATTGCTTTGGCCGGTGATTAACAACGCACGCAATTGTAATGGCGTTTCTGTTTCCTCGCCAATGACAATGCCGCAACACAGCAGTATACATGCCATGACGAACGCTTTATGGAATGTTGCATAGCCTATTCTCATGATATTTCCTTCCTTTGAAAAACCCATTGAATGCTGAATCTATTGCGGTTATGACATCTGTTACAGGCACCATGGCTCACGCATGGGCCGTGATAACAGACGATTTGCTTCGCTGTCTCCGCTGAATGTTTCTGCTGTGGGATTAAACCGCACCTTGCGCTCGAGCTTCATTGCAATGATGCCGAGATGGCCCACCATAACAGAGTGATGCGCCACATCCACGGGGGTGATGGTGGTGGCCCGTGTCTTTACGCAATCCAAGAAGTTGGCGATATGGTTTGAACTGTTATACAAATGTATCTCTTCCGGGCCGATAACCTCGTTCAACAGCGACTGTGGCTCTGCGCTGATATGGCCACGGGTAACATGCACCCAGCCGTCTTCGCCTTCAAAGCGCGCGCCGCCCGGCAACAATCCGCTCACTATCATGGTAAAGCCTTCGCGATACTCACAGGTGAAGGTGTAATGCTCCACTGTATCGAATAGGCCGTCTTCTGCAAGCGGCCAGCGCCCGCTACCCTCAATCTCTCTCGGTGCACTCAGCTCCGTGTCCATGGCCCAATGGGCAATGTCAACATGATGTCCGGCCCAGTCGGTGAGCTGGCCGCCGGCATAATCGCTGATCCAGCGGAAATTCCAGTGACACCGGGCATCGCAATAGGGCGCATAGGGAGCAGGTCCCAGCCACAGGTCATAATCAAACCCGTCGGGCGGATCCGAAGGCGCCGTGCTGCCTTCGCGAATACCGTTGGTGTTTGGGAGACCGACCTTGACGGTATGCACTTTGCCGATCCGACCATTACGCACCAGTTCGCAGCCGAAGCGGAAATGGTCTTGCGACCGCTGCCAGCTGCCTGTCTGCCACACGCGCCCGTAGCGTTTCACCGCGTCCACCACGGCACGTCCCTCGGGGATATTGTATGCCAACGGTTTTTCACCATAAATGTCCTTGCCGGCCTTTGCCGCCATGACGCACATGATGCCGTGCCAGTGGTCGGGCGTGGCGATGGATACGGCGTCAATGTCGTCCCGGGCAAGCAAATCGCGGAAGTCATTGTAGGCCGCGCAATCTTCATTGTCGTATCGCGTGTTTACCGTGTCCCGCGCGCTGTTCCGGTGGTTGCTGTCCACATCACACACCGCCACGACCTGGGCGTCACGCTGTCCCAAAAAACCGCCCATGTTGCTGTTGCCCATTCCGCCCACGCCAATGCACCCCACGGTGATGCGGTTGCTCGGCGCGACGGTTCCTGACAAGCCCAGCGCCGAGGACGGGATGATATAGGGAAACGCTGCGGCGCCTGCGGCAATCCCCGCTGTTCGTCGTAAAAACTCCCGGCGTTTCATTGTTTGTTTTTGCTTGGTCATTCAATAGTCTCCTTGCTGGCCTAAAAACTGAAGTCGGGCAAAATAAAATGGCAAAAAATGCTATTGTACATAGTATAAACGACGGATTTACTGATTTCATCTATTTGCGACAAGGGGTAGCGTTGTATGCTATTTGCAGCAAAACGACCTACTTCGAACCGAAAATACCGTAGGCAAGATGCGCTGTGGCGACATAAAATACCGCGCCATAGCGCAACATGCTTTGTGTCATGCCGTGCATTTCGGCATTGAGCCACATGACAAGCAACAAGCATAAGAATGCCAAGCCCATGAAAATCATTATGGGGCGCGCTTCCAGCCCGTATCGGCTATATACTGCAAACCACCAGTACAGTTGGAAAGCCGCAAGCACGAAGGGCGCAAGAAAGAAGCGCGTGGCGAACGGTCCCCATAGGGCATGGATTTCCGCTGCCGCCGCAATGTTCCACGCGGCAGCCCAAATACCGTAGGCGATGGTAAGCCATACCGCCGCCACAAAATGAATCTTTAACAGGTTCAATAACTGTAAACTCCGCGGTTCAATGCGTCGCGGATGGCAGAAAGAATCTTGTTGCTGCGTAATGTGGCGGCACTGTATCCGTCCACCTCGGTGATGACGGTACGCTCGGGATGATACAAGTCAATAAGGTGAGCGCTTAACTCTTTGTCAATCAGATACTCCAGTGATTCGCGGTACTGATCCACGACCGACCGATACGGTTCTTCCTCCGTTTCCAAATGATAATCATCATCCCGACGGAGATGACGGAAACGCGCTTCGGTCACCACGCCGTTCTCCAGCGTAAACTGGACGTTTATTTGCACCGCGTCGCCATCAATGAACGCACCACGATACATGCCGTCCTGATATCGTGCCGCTTCCGGTACGCCTCCTGTTTCCTGACATCCGAGGCCTAAAACAAAAAAGGCCGCCAAGGCAGACGCTATCGTCAACGTGGTACATGGGTGCTTCATACGTAACTCCTTTCGTAACGAATGTGCGCTGCGGCACATGCTCCAAGTTCAAAATACCTGATGCATATGGTACGCTTCGATAATTGGCAGGTGCAAACCGCTTTCCAAGCGCCTACCACGAAACGCCCTTTTAGTCAACGGGAATCAGGACAAATTGCTCTTTTACCATGCACCAGGGCACTTGTGTGGTGATGGCAATCTCGCTGTTATGGTTCCCGAGGTCAAGCGACGGTGTCACGGCATGGCCGAAGAAGGCATTGTTATGGCGGAACACAGCACGCTCACGCCATTCATACGACAGCGGTTCACCGTTTATAGCGATCGTGTAGGCATCGTC
>SKQZ01000017.1 GCA_007118765.1 Candidatus Hydrogenedentota bacterium | reverse complement strand
CATACTTGCCAATGCAGGTTCTTCCGGTACCGGAACCACCCAACCCAATGACATATCCGCTTCAGGTTGCTGCACCTGATACTGGCTTTGAAGCAATAGCGTCTGCATATCATCAAAATATAGAATCAACGCCCGCTGAAACGGCGTCTCCGGAACCTCTGTGTCCGGCACATAGAACTTGCCATTTGCTTGAGCCAAACCGCACATACTGATGAGTATCAGAGTCCACGCTGCTGCAAGTCGCATATCATCACCTCGCTGTTGTTGACTATACGCCTCCTCTTATAGCATGTTGAAATAAGTATACCATAGGCCTTCGCGCAACACAACACGTATTTCAGCAACACGGCAAAGTTACTGGCCACCAAACCGTACTTTCCTGAAACACGCTGAGCAGGTTCACGACGGCTCCCATACGGATTTATGGGCTTGCACCTTTTGTTTTTCGGCGGTACATTACAGAAAACAGAGGCCGTCGCCCCGGTAGGTGTTTACCTCGTCCACGACGTCTCCATCGGAGACGAGCAGAAGCGTGTTGAAACGTTCGCAGAGTTCGCCCCCTTTGGCATGACGCATGAATATGGGGGCGCCGAGGCGCAACGGTTCCGGTCCTTCATAGACGACGGGCGTTTGCACTTCGCCCGCGCCTTCATTGGCCGTAAGTCGGGCGCCAATCGGCAACCAGGGCTTGGGAAGTTTGTCCGGGCCTGCCGCACCGGAAGCGACATAACCGCCGCCCTGACAGGTATAGGTTGTTGGGGCGGGCTTCCGCACGATTTCGATGGCGAACCCCGCGGCGGGCTCGTGCTTGAATTGGGCGTAATGATCAAACAAGGCCGGTGAATAGAAACCGGAGCCTACCGTTACTTCGGTGACAACTTGTTCCCTGATGGTTGATTCAATGCTGCCGGTGCCGCCGCCGTTCACAAAACGCAGGGTACACCCGGCCTCCTGCAATGCTTGTACAACTGCCGCTCTTCGGGCCGCCAATTCGCGAATCGAACGCTTTTTTAGCACCCGTACCAGTTGATTTTTCAAGGACGATGCGGGGGGGGTATCCTGCACCCCGGCAATTTGTGCTTCGTACCCCATCACGCCGTCCAAACGCACATGATCGCAGCGCCGTATGTGCTCCCAGAGTGCCACGGCCTGTGCCGGTGTGGCAATAGGCGAACGCAAGACGCCAAAGTGCAGGCCGGGGTATCGGCTTGACATATCCACATCCATGCACAAGGGAATAACGGTATCGTTTTCGCGGCCCAACGCATCCAGCAATTCCACCTGCTCCACACAATCCACCATGAGCGCGAGCGTTTTCCCTGCGCGAATCACATCAACAACCTGTGATACCGCAGCCTCGCCCCATACCGGATATGCCACGATGATATTGTCGAACCCCTGATTGCACAAGTAGACGGCCTCACGCGCACTATAGGCCAATATGGAATGGAATTGAGACGCACGGGCCTGCAGCCGCTTCAAGAGCGCGGCACACCGTACAGATTTTGAGGCGATACATACGGGCATGTCGCCGGCCCGTTTCAACACGGTATCCGCGTTCCGGTCGAAGCAATCCAAATCCACGAATGCAAAGGGCATGGGCCGCCCCTTGAAAACCTCACAGTAGTAGCGATATTGTTCCGCCATGAATCAACACCTTTCCATAATCTGGATCGCCTTGAAATAAATTGGTCGGCATGTCACAATAGGGTTTTATAATTTATGAGTGTAGTCCCTTTGCCGGGAAGTCTTCAACTATGGGGAAAAGGACGTGGCGCCTCGTTTGCCGCTTGGTGAAGCCATGCCGGGGATGGAGTGTCTCGTCTGTCAGCGGCAAACAAAAACAACCGCGGTCTCGCGCTGCGATGTTTTGCATCTAAATGATTTGCCATATTTATTATGACACAGAATAACGCATCCGAGTACTCGGGCGAATCCGCAACGCTACGGCGTTCCATTGGTCTTACCGGCACCGTGGCAATTGTTGTCGGCGGTGTTATCGGCATTGGCATTTTTGTGCTGGTGGCGCCCATGGCGGCACAGGCCGGCGAAGCCCTGTGGCTCGCCATTTTCATCGCCATCGGCCTTTCCATGGTCTGCGCACTGCCTTTGATTCAGCTGGCCAGCGCCCTGCCGCGTGCAGGCGGCGGCTATGTGTTTGTGAGCCGCATGTTCTCGCCGTGGCCGGGCGTGCTCACCTCCTTTTACGGCGTTACGGGCGGGGCGTTTTCCAGTGCGTTGGTCACCAAAGGTTTGGCGGCGTACTTGGTTGAGCAAACAGGATGGGCGCTGCCGGTAAACATTGTGGGCTCGGTTATTCTTGTGCTGCTCTATTTGGTTTATCGTTTTGGCGTTCGGCTGGCCGCACAACTCCAGGTTTTTATGGTGGCACAACTGTTGCTCGCGCTGGGCATTTATGCGGTATGCGGCGCCGCGCACTCCGGCGTCGCCCTGTCGTTTACCTTGCCCCAGGGCATTGGCCCGTTTTTCATGGCCGTGGCGCTGGCCTATAATCTGAGTTTGGGCACACAAGTGTTGGCTGAGGTGGGGGAGGAGGTGCACAATGCACGTCGCACCATTCCGCTGGCCCTGTTTATCGGCGGCGCCATCATTCTTGTCTTCTACATCGTCGTGGCGGGCGTTTTCCTGCGCACCGTACCCTATGACCCGGAAGCCTACATCGCCATGCAGGCGCCT
>SKQZ01000244.1 GCA_007118765.1 Candidatus Hydrogenedentota bacterium | reverse complement strand
TTCGCTTTCTCCGACGCACTGAAAACCCGACGTTTCTTACTCATGACATACCCTTTCTGTGAGGCTTCAAGCCCCAGTATGCCATCTTATACCCCTGTCCAGGAAACCGGCACCACCTCAGTGTTTACGGTTATAGTCGTGGCTTCTAAGTATCATAAAACTGGTAGATTACTTACTCCTGAAAGATATTTATTTCATGTGAAAACCGAAGAAATGCAAGGGGATAATCAGGTCATACAGGGCCACAGGGCCAATTAGACAGCGATTGACATTTTGATGCTTCATTGTAGGGTATTGTGGCGATGGATACGGTTGCCGGACATATTGAACAGGCACTCCGTGCAATCAGAACTGCGGCACATCTTGGAGTGCCGTAGGATGGCGCGATTATGGCGCTGCCCGGCGGTTCCGTCATGAACCTTAAAACGCTCATGAGAACAGGCCCAAAAAGAGGAGACGCCACCCCTTGAGTTGTTAACAGCAATGTCCCCGTGATTAAAGTCGGCAAGAAATTGGAATATCTGCCCGGCTTCCGCCTTGGCGTTCCATACATAAGGTTGTTCGTGGCAGTCATAGGTCCAATAACAATATCCGGCAAACCCTTGCTCAAAAAGGCGCGGTATGACATTTTTAACCATCTCGTATGCCGGCGTGAAGTCTGGAAAGAATGGTTTGAGTGCGCCGAACTCGCCCACAAATATCGGTTTTCCTGTCTTGTTGCATATTTCTTGCAGGCGCGCAAATTCGATATTTTCCAAATGGACATCAAGGGCATCAATGCTTTCAGGATATAAGTGAATATCCACATAAGACAGGTCGGACTGTGCCAGCGCCACGGGACGCAAGGGGTACCGTGGATCGGATGCGGTGGCGCTGCGCGGTTTTCCGGGGCCGTCCGGCCTGCCGGAAGCACGATAAGTAAACACACTGGCACTCACCATTGCGCTCGGGTCAACCTTTTGTATTGCGGCAACTGCGGCATTTGCCCACAAAATGGTACAGTGGTCAAGCAACGCTTGAAGCGTGTCTTCATCGGATACGTCAAACGCTTTTCCGTCTGGCGCATAAAACGTGCCGGATGTATCAACAATGGGCGACTCGTTTACGCGAAACTCCGATTCGTTTTCAAGTTCATAGGCAAACACGGTAGACAGCAAATCCGGGTCGCGGGTTTTAATCGCCTGCACCAAATCACTCCAGAACAATGCCATCGCTTTACTATAGGCCTTGCTCATGTAGCGCATATTGTTGGGACCGGGAACAATGCCTTGCGTAAAGTGGCTTTCCCAGTCTGCCAGCGCCCTGCCGTATGCGCCCACCGGCAACACATAGCGCCGTTCGAGTATGACATATATGCCATGGCGGCGCGCACGGCGCAGAAAATCTTCAAGGTTATCCAGAAACGCCTCCGATATGCCGGTCTCATCAAACAGCCCATCCAAGCCTAGAAATGTACGGACAATATTGAATCGATGTTCGGCAAGATCAGCGAACATCTCTTCCACGGCCAGCGGTTGATAAAACCCCGGGGTATGCACATAGTGTGCGCCGTTATTGCGGATGCGCACATACTGAAACCCACGGGGGATAAACGGTTCGCCCGTGTCCGCCACTACAAACATTCCGTCAGATGTTGTAATGCGAGGCAGTGGCGGATCGGTGATATCAGCATTTAAGGTCGCGGGCACAGCAAACGTACTGACAAGCACCGCGTTCATAAGACAAAACAACATAACATCTCCTTCCGGCTCGTTACGAAATTGCATTTCGTAACGCACTTGCTCTTGAAATTGTATTTCTTCTTCCCGCCTTCACGGCCAGGGCAGCGCATCAATCTCCAACACACTATGGTCGCAGCATTCATAGTTGCGCGCAGACGAATACCGCCAGTGTTCCGGAATGTCCACATAGCCCCGTCGCACGGGGTTGTTATGAATATACACCATCTTCTGCCGTAACATGTCGTCCCCCTGAATCAGCTGCGGATGAACGCCTTCCTGCCAGACCTGATACCGGCTGTTGTGCTTGAAGGCTTTCTTGCAGTAGGCAAAGTGGTGCAATAGCCAACCTTTCTCCGTATCTTGCGCCCAGTTGATGAGCGCCCGCGCCGTATGCCGTTTGTACGATTGCATGCAGCGCATCAGGTCGGGCGCTTCCGCCACCAGGTGGGCATGATTTTCCAGCAGCACATAGGCATACAGGCGCAGCCCCTTTTCTTCGCGGCAGTATCGGAGCGCGTCGAGAGCGATGGCGCAGGTCGCGGGCGTGGTGAATACGGGCAACCAGTCCACAATGGTGAGCGTGAGGAAGTAGATGCCTTCGGATTCGGTGATGGTGTATCGGGAGCGCATGGGGATATGATAAGACAGGATGGCGGTGGTATTGCAAGCGGTGGCGCGAAATACAATTTCGCGGACAAGTGCGTTACGAAGTGCAACTTCGTAACGAGCAGGGGGGATGGGTGTGTGTGCGTAACGAGCAGGTGGGGATGGAAATACATGGACGAACTACATATTGCCGCGGATTAAGACAGCAATTGACATTTGGAACGCTTTCTGGTAGGCTATTTGTGTGATGGAAATGGTTGCTCGAACATATTGTGCGCGAGGAAAGCGCGACCAGAACGGCGGCAGCGTGACCGAGTATGAGTACGGGCCGTATGGTGCGCCCTATGGCAACACCACGCCCCTTATTTTTGCGCTG
>SKQZ01000016.1 GCA_007118765.1 Candidatus Hydrogenedentota bacterium | reverse complement strand
GACGGCTTTTTTTACCTCTCCTACGACGACGCGGCCGCAGTAAACGAAGCCACCGGCTTCTTTGATCTTGTGCCGCCTGACTCCTATGGCAGACTCTACGAACACGATCCGCTCGGCATGTCCAGCCATGCCGGCGGCCCGGGCGAAGTCGCTTACGGCGCCAATGTTTTTACCGCAGTGGACGACGAAACAATTGTTGCCGTGGGCACCTACGCCGTGACCAACACCACCGCCTATGAGATAGCGGTGTATGACAGCGGCATTTCCGGCGACACCTTTGTCAACCCCGTGGTTACAACGTCCGGCACGTTTCCCTATGCAGGATATCACGTCATAGACCTGCCCGCCACCGTCAGCGTAAGCGCAGGACAGACTTTTTCCGTAAGAGTCCGGTATGAAACGCCCGGCTGGGACTATCCCTTGCCCATTGAGACGCCCATCCCGGACTTTGTCCAGCCCACGGCATCACTGGGGGAAAGCTACATGAGCCTGACGGGCAATGACTTTGTTGATATTCACGGCATGGGCGGCGGCTGGGAAAATACCAATGCATGCATCAAGGCGATCGCCGCCACACCCGCCATGACCGTGCGCATTGTGGGCAGAAGCCGCGTGGAAGAAGGGGACAGCGTCGTATTAAATACGCTGCTGCCGCCGCTCCAGGGCAACGTCGTGTTTGAATGGTACAAGGATGACGTCTTGATCGTCGGCGCGGAAGAAGACGCATTCCATATCCCGGCGGCGACCTTTGACGACAGCGGCTGGTATCATGTGATTGTGGAAGACGAAAGCAAGGGCATATATGAAAGCGACCCCTTTGAACTGCTGGTGTTCCCGGAGGGCGCCCTGCCGGTTTCGCGCCTGACCGTTCTCATTGCCGCCGTTGTACTGGTCGCGCTCGGCTTGCGCACTCGTCATCGCAAGCGAAACGGCGCCACCGCCTGAGCCACGGCCCGGCGCGCTCATATACGGCCTTTATTCTGTCGTCAGTGTCTTGCCCAGGGCAATGGCTTCGGCGACAATAAGGCTTCCCAGCGCATCACCATAAAATGACGCCGTCACCTCATATCCACTGCGATGGTATTCTTCTTCGGTCAGGATATAGCCGATATAGTCGCTTGTTAACGACGCCACACAGGGATGCCCGACACCCTTTTGCCGGAGCGCATCTTTTACCGCCGTACCGACCGCGCATATCGCCTCGCCGGGGAAGGTCACCAGCTGGAACGCGTTTATGCGCAGCGCATACAGCGGCGCTGTTTCGGGGAACAGCACATGGAGCAACATATCCAGCTGCTCCGCAGACACATTGTATTCGTCGCCGGCAATCTTGAGAAACTCCGGCGCTCCGGTACGTTCCGGCAGCGATACCCATGTGGACGTCAGGCCAAACTCCGTCACGGCCGTCGGCGTAAGCGCCTTGGCCAGTCGCCATGCCGCAATGCCCACCTCACGTCCATAATTCTGTGCCCGTTCATAGTTGCTGCCGCCGCCCACGCCCACCGGCGAAATATCGCCTTCCGCGCCGTTGGTATAGAAGCAGGTGACGTCGCCGCCGAACAACGCCTCCACCACACGCTGCATTTCTCCGGCCCATTCACCGGAAGCCAGCATGTCATGTTCGGTGACAAACGTGCCGTGGGCCGTGAAATTCACCAGTATCGCCAAAGGATCGCCCGCTTCCGTATCCAGCCGTAACACGGTCAAATCGTCGTCAACGCAATCCGCACGCCGCCGGTTGCGGTTCATGCCGGGCAATGACACCGTGCCCGATGCTGCGTTCACCGGCTGCATGTTTTCACTGGCTTCACGCAGGGCCAGCCCCACCCGCTCCACCACAAACGCCAGCATCGGCTCGGAAAAAATGCCGATATTGGGGTTGTCCGCAATATTTCGCCTGTCCAGCGCAAACCCTTCCAACCCAGTGTGGGTGTGACTGGCACACATCAAGGTATTGTCAGCGGTCAAGCCCGGCACATTCGCCGCTGTCAGGCTTTCCTTCACAAGGTTAATGGGAACACTGCACACGTCCAACGTCACAATGGCCCCTTTTGTGCCGTTGTAGTCCAGCACAAGAGCCTTGGCATACAACGTGTCCAGCACGCCTTCCGCGGGCTTCCCCGCCCGCGCGCCGTATCCCCCCAACTGCGTGGGCATGTCCGCCTCCAGCGGCGTAATACTCGCCCGGCCCGTGCCCGCCTGCAATTGTGCCGCCGCCGGCAAACAACAAAACACGACCAATAACAACAGCATCAGCAGTGGATACATGACAGGAATCTCCATTTGGTTGTACAACAGTCCAACAGACCGACAATGTGCCCCGGTTGGTTTCGATAATACACCCTTAACCCGGATATTTCATCAGGTTTCGTCGTGAGCCTGTGAAGATTGCGCCAGAGCAGGTGTTTTGCGCAGGCCGCCGGCTGACAGCGTGTTAGTACACGTCGAAGTCGGTGGGCAAGCAAAGTGCCTGATATGGTGTAAGATTCGCAGGCGCAACAGAAATCTTGTGAAATATGCGGGTTAATACCTTTTCCATCAATTTATAGGATGTGTTTATACAGTATTTGTTATGATACAATGGAACCACAACGCGGCATAATGATGGGCGTTGGATAGCATTAAGGGGCTTGACATCATGAATTCAAAGCGAAGGGATATGGAAGATCGGGAGGACAAGGGTTCTTTCCGGATACTGCGCCACCGTATGGGTACGTCCTTGGCGCTGGTGGGCATCGGAATGCTGATGGAAGTGTTGGTGGTGGGCGCCTTCCCCGTGCTGCGATACCTCTATGATACCGACTATTTCGATTACAATGCCTACTGGCGTTTGCTTTGCGTGAACAGCCTTGCCGCGCTGCTGGGGTCGCTGGTGTTGTGTTACGGGATTTTGTCGGCGGTACGCGCCCTCAACGCCGGTCGCCAGCCGTTGATATGGATATGCCTTGCAACATCCTGTTTTATTGCCTACCGCATCCTCAATGTACTGCAAACCCATGCCGGTTCTTTTCTCCGTGATATGTTCAACACCTCGTTTAACATGGACCTGCTGTTGCTTAACACATTGCTGGCCATGAGCAGTTTGTTGCTGGTGATCGGTTTGATGCGCGCCCTTTGGGATTCCAACAAGACCCGTGCATTGGCGGAAGAGCGCAATGCAGCCCTGAAACGGGAAATGCGGGACCGGGAAATATCTGAAGTCAATGCCCGCGCCAGCGAGGAACGCTTTGAAACCTTGTTAAATGCCCTCACATCCATGGTGTTTTTGTGCGATATATCGGGATTTGTGCTCACACACAACAAGGCGTTTGCACAGTTTCTGGGCCGCGCTGACGATCGGCTCATCGGCATGCATCTTCGTGATTTGCTGCCGCAGCAGGCATTGTCCGACGGCAGAAAAAAAGTCATGCGCGTTTTTGAACACAAGACGCACACCTCCTTTATGCTGGCCTTGTCCGGCCGCACATGGGAAGTCAACACCTATCCGGTACTTGATGATAACAACGACGTATTGTGCATCGCCGTATTGGCGCGCGATATAACAAATGCCTTGCGCGAGGAAGAAGAACGCCGCCTGCTGGAAACCGCCATGAATAATGCGGCGGAGACCATTCTTATCACAGACGCGGAAGGCACAATCGTGTATGTGAATGTCGCTTTTGAAACAACAACCGGTTATTCGCGAATGGAAGCCCTGGGCAAAACACCGGCGCTCCTTAAAAGCGGCCGGCATGACGCACAACACTACGCGGACCTGTGGAAAACACTCACAAATGGCGAACAATGGCACGGACGCTTTCTGAATCGCCGGAAAAACGGCGAACTGTTTCACGAACGTGCGGCCATTTCACCCGTGCAGAATGCCCAAGGCGAAACGACACATTATATTGCCGTTAAGCGCGACATCACCCGCGAGCATCAGCTGGAAAAACAGCTGCAGCAATCCCAGAAAATTGAGGCCATCGGCACCCTCGCAGGCGGCATTGCCCACGACCTCAACAATGTTCTCGGCATCGTGCTCGGCAGGGCGGAGCTGGCGCTGGACGCCCTTGGCCAAGACCATGCAGCGCACACACATGTGGATATCATCACACAGACCGCCACCCGATCATCGCGGCTCATCAAACAGTTGCTCAGCTTTTCGCGCAAAGAAACGTCTGAAGTCGATACCATCCAAATCGGGACGCTCGTCAAGGAACATACCAAACTATTGCGCACCTACCTGCCCGCCAATATCACCATTAGACAACATATCTCCACCGATGCAGGGTGCGTTCACGCCGACCCCGGCGAAATACAACAGATCATCATGAACCTGTGCACCAACGCCAATCACGCCATGCAACCCAACGGCGGCATGCTGATTATTGGACTTGAGGCGGTGGCGCTCTCCTCGGAGCTGCTTGTGGCCACGGGCAGGGTGCCGGCGGGCGATTATGTTCGTTTGCAAGTGGAGGACACGGGCGCCGGCATGACGCCGGAGGTGCGGACGTGCATCTTTGACCCCTTCTTTACCACCAAAGACGAAAGCCTGGGCACCGGACTGGGACTGGCAATGGTGCAGGGCGCGATGGAGCGTGCGGGCGGCGCCATTGATGTCCATAGTGCGCCCGGCGAAGGAACCCGGTTCGACCTGTACTGGCCCCGCACCGAATATCGAACGCCACAAACACCGTACCGGGTCAAGGAGAACCTCGGCGCCGGCTATTCCGTGTTGGTGGTGGATGACCTCGAAGACTTCAAAGAGTTTGTCAGTTTAGCGTTGGAAAGCAACGGCTTTAAGGTGCAGGCCTTTTCGGACCCGCAGGAAGCGCTTGCTTTTTACACGGAGAACGCCGAGACAATAGATGTCGCCGTGGTTGACTATATGATGCCGGGCATGAACGGCGCCGTGTTGACGGAGCGGCTCCATGAGGTCTGTAACACGCTGCCGGTTGTCTTGCTCAGCGGCTACAGCACCGCGGTGACGGAAGATAACGCGCCCAACCACGGCTTTTACACCATGCTGCGCAAACCGGTCACTACCGGCCAGCTGGTGCATACCCTCGTGCGCGCAGCATCAGACGCAGACAACGACGCCCCCTCCGAATAAGGCGTTCACTGCTTATTCGTTTTGGGCGCAACTCTTGAAAAAAGCGAGGCTTCCCCGTTTAATGTTGCGGATGCTGTAGCCGCCCTCCTGAATGATCAGAAGCGGCAGCCCGGCCTGAATAAGCCGCCGGCCCATGTGCCGCAGCGTCGGTGTCTTCGCAAAGAAGGTGCCCGTGGGATCCCCTTTCATAATATCAAAGCCCAGACTGACCACCAATACATCAACGTTGCGCTTGAGTATATGGTCCAACGCTTTGTCGAAAGCATGTATATACGTGTCATCGTCGGCATTGGCAGGCAAAGGATAGTTGCGGTTGTAGCCCAAGCCCCGCCCTGTGCCGGTTTCGTTGCTGAAGCCCGTAAAATAAGGATAGGTATAATCGGGATGCCCGTGAAGCGACACGGTCAACACATCATCCCGGTCATAGAAAATGTCCTGGGTGCCGTTGCCGTGATGGAAGTCAACGTCAAGGATTGCGGGGCGCGCATCGCGCAGCATGTACTGCGCGGCGATGGCGGCATTATTGAGATAACAGAACCCGCCGTAGAAACGTTTGCCCGCATGATGGCCCGGCGGCCGACACACGGCATACACCAGCCGACGCCCGGCAAATAATTCGTCCACCGCCGTCATGGCGGCGTCAGCGGCATCACGCGCCGCAATATACGCGTTGCGGTTGAGCGGCGTATCGGAATCAAGACAATAGTATCCCGCCTGCACCGGCAGATGCTTGGGGCGCCGGTCAGGACGCCGGATGGGGAACGCGTCGGGATACATGGGACGCCCCGCCTTCAGCTTGCCGCACACCACGCGCAGATAGGTCAAGAACTCGGGATCGTGTACGGCGGCAATGGTCTTGTAGCCGTGCGCACTTGAACGCATGGTGGTAAACAGGCCCAACGGCTCCAATGATTCATAAATTGCCTCCGTCCGTATGGGACATTCAAAGTAGCCCCGTTCGCGTACGTGATGGATGTGGTGACGCGGACCACGCACCAGCGCATAACGCTGCGCCAGTCGCCGGGGCACAATCTCCGGATGTGTGCGGCTTTGTTTGCGGTAGCGGAAAGGCCGCAAACGGACAGGGTCGTCTCGAAAGGAATCCACCACCTCGCGTATGTACGCCTCGTCGGTGTCATGCCTGAAACGACGACGCAATATCATCTCCACCGTGGCGCGGGCCTCCTGTAACGATAACGGCGCCTGGCGTTCAAGCCCGTCGTACAGCAAAAAACCCGTGGCGGGCGGGTCGCCCAACGGCTTGTGATACAAAGTGCCGTCAATAACGCGGGCGCCATACCGTTCATAAAAGCGCATGCGCTGCCTGCTTTCCGCGAGCATGTCGGGATCAGGCGTCAACTCCGGCTCATCCGGCTGCACGTCCATATACAACGCCTTGGCGCCCAACCGACCGCAATACTCGCGGGCCGCTTCGTACAGTGCGCCGCCAAGACCCCGGCTGCGTGCCTCGGGTCGCGTCCCCACAAAATCAAGGAAGGCGCTTTTCACGTGTTCAAAATACAAGACCAGCGCAAACGCATCCACACGCCCCGCCGCGCCCTCCGCCACCAGTAACGCGGCATGGTAGCCGTGTTCCGCGGGCTGACGCAACAGGGATTCCAAGGTATCGGCGTACTCGGCATAGTCCGGAAAGGTCTGACGAAATATGCGGCGAACCTGATCCAGTCGGTCCCGAGACAAAAAGAAGGCGTTGCCATGAAGGGCGCGTATGCGAAACATCGAAAAAGTACTCCGGTAATCATCCTGCCGGCGAGACGCCACGTTGCCGCCCCGCTACAATCACTCCCGCTATTGTACCCCCTTGCCGCTGCGACGAACAACGCAACGGCACACTACCGCACGTCTCCCAAGAAGGCATTTGCAGCCGCACCTGCAGGCAGCCGGGCAAGCAAAGTGCCTGATATGGTGTAAGATGCGCAGGCGCAACAGGAAGCCGGTGAAATTTGCGGGCTAGTTGATTAACACATGAAAGCCTTCTATGTAAACGGCATTGACCAGTTCCGGGGTATTCAGCATTTCCACGGAGATGTAGCGGCCAAGAGACAGTCCCTCGCGAGGCAACCATACGGAGGTATACCCGTCGTCGTCAAGGTCTTCAATGTTAACTTTGGTCTCAGGCGGAACACGGCCCGGCCTGAGATCCCAAATGCCAACGTTACATGCGTGCCCGCTGTCGGCACGGGCATCCACGCGCAAACGGATGTAGGCATTTTCAACGTCATGGCCCTGCATGCCGGGATCGATATAGTATCGCACCGCGTGCCCCGTAACGTGGGGTTGGATACGCACGGCGTAACCGCTGCATGATTGTTCGTCGCGCACCAACGCCGCCGTGCGCGCCCCCTGCTCGAAGTCCATGTGCATGGCCGAACGGTAGAGATATCTTTCGGGCGGATAATCTGCCAGCAGCGCCGGCACGGGGCCGTGATCTTTGTACAGGTTGCGCAGCCCCGGCACAGCGTTGGCAAAGGGACGACCCTCGCCCAGGCTGACCCAGTCCAAAACACCCATTTTTACAATGAAGGCATCACGGGCGGCGACAGGGGTGTGCGTTCCATAAAACGGGAGACCGGCCGCCTCGGCGGCTTTCTTGAGCTCCTCGTAACGGCGAACCCACACAAAATCCAGGGGCGCCCGCGCATCGGCAACCCGTTGCGCCAACACAGCGTCATCGGCTACGGCGCTTTCCGCCTGTGAAAATAGTTTGGTGATACGGTTCACGGCCGCCACATCAAGCCAATCGCGTGTGGACTGCATATAGATGGCCAGTTTGACGTCCGCATCCGCAATGGCCTCCCGGATAACCTGGATGCACTCCCAAAGATACTGATCGGCAGCGCCGTAATACCCACGTAGAAACTCCCGCATGAGCGCCTCCTGATCCTGATGCGGATCCCAGAGCAGCTTGGACATGAGCCAAGCGCGCATGGCGGTAAAATCGCCGTTTGTACTGGTGGCATCGCCTTGTTCAAATATGCCGATGGCCCCGTGCTCCTTGTACATGCGCAAATCAGCGGCCAGCCCCTCCCAGTTGGGATGGGGAATAAAATAATTGGCATAGTTGGCAACATAGTTCCAGATGAACAGCTGCTGTGAAATATCGCTCCATTCGCGCAGGTCATGCAAGAACGCCTCGTTCGCCGGATTATCGGCAATGGGTCTCGAAAAATCGCATTCATACGAACAGAGCCGCACCACCACATTGTCGCGGGGCCGGGTGATGCGCGGCGCCTCGCGCGTATAGGTATAGGCAAGCGTTTCCACCAGAAAACCGGGATACTCGTCCTCAATGGCCTCGGCCACGGCATTCACAAAGCGCAGCAGCAGACCCGATTCCGAGCCTTCCTCGGCAACCACGGCTTGACACGCGTCACATTGGCATGGACGGCCAATGCGCCGCCCGCCATCGTTCTGGGAAATGGAAATGATGCCTGCTTCAGGATCGCCTCGAACCCATTCCACTGCGTTCTGGATAAACTGCTCGCGCATGGCCTCGTTCGTAAGGCACAACTGTCCCCAGTCAACGCGCCGGCCTTCGGTATAGGTATACCACTCCGGATGATCCTCGAAATACTGTTCCGGCGGCAAAATGGGAAAGAACGTATGACACCACCCGATGATTCGTTTGTGTCCGCCATAGAAGGCGGGAATATCGTGAAGATGGCCATTCAGTCTGCTGCGTGCGGCAAACACGGGATCGAGGGTGTTCAGGTACAGAGTCTCGCGCATGTGTATGGGCGGCGTATATGCAATATCCTGCGGAGCTACGGTCAATGTGGATATGCGCGGGATATAAGACTCGGCGGGCGTCCACCAACGAATGCCAATCTCATCTTCCAGAAACGTGTAGACCGCATACAACGGCCCACGCGGCAAATCACCGCCGAAATAAATATCGCTGCTATCTGACAAAATCCGTATGCCGTCGTTTCCCAGTGCAGGCGCATCCTGAACAGCAGCAAGAAACCGAGCCCCGCCGCCCACAAACAACCGGGGACGCTCTTGCGCTTCTGACGACGTTCCCGACACAATGGAGAAATCAGCGCCGGTAACCGCATTCAAATGGTTTCTGAGCTCATACGCCGCCGTATGCTCCGGGTCGGTGGCATCTTCGTCCACCACAATCACATACTGCGCCTCACCATTGCGGGCAAGCACGTGTTCTGCCGCAGTTTCATGAGCCATTGCGCCGGTTATCGAAAACACAACCAGGGAAACGAGGACAAAAAAGAACATAACCTAAACTCCTTTTCGGTCGAAACAAAACGCGCCTCAAGCAAGATGCCCCTATGTGGCGTCGGTACAACGGCGCCTCTGGGATTGTACATCATGTACGTGATGCCACGCACACGTGCGCCTGTCTGTGCCGCACCCGATGGGGGAACATACAACTTGCATAGCGGCCCCGGCGAAAAGAAAAAAGCGGATGCCGGTTGCGAAAACCGACATCCGCAGAATACTGTTTCGTTATGTAAGGCTATGGATTAGCGGCGGCGCACTGCCGACAGCGACAGAAGCACCATCACGCTGAGACCAAGCAGCAACCAGTCGCCCAGAAGCCGCTTGAGACCCATCACGTCATCCGGGATGGGACGGCACCCGGCGCAACTGCTGTAGCAGCCGAGACAACCGCTGCACTCATCACCGATGGTAATGGTCTGATCTTCCGTGACATCATCCACAGCATAGGTGACGACATACGTGCCCGGCTGGAACAGGAAGACGTTATGGAACATCTCGCGCGTCATCTCAATGCTGTTGTCAAACTCACGGTCAAGGACTTCGTCGAGATCATACTCTTCCGGTGCGTCAATAGCCGTCACTTCGATGTCACCGGTCAGGTCACGTTCGCTGCACGTTTCATGTGCCGAGATACCCTTGAAGGCGTCTGCAATGGCCTGATGGGCAGCGTCGAAGTCGTCGCACGCAATGGTTACGGACGCATCGTCCAGTTCGATTACCGCTTCAAGGACACAGATGCCAAGCGCCACTTCAAGCTCCCACCTGTCCAGATAGCCGTCGCCGTTAAGGTCAAGTTCATCGAACTCTTCCCGTGTTAATCCGGACTCTTCGAAGCTCAACCGGCCATCGTTGTCTTCGTCAAGATCATCAAAGTTATCCAGCAAGTCTTGTATAACATCCGGCTCGCCTTCGGGTTCGCCTTCGCCTTCTTCAGGTTCACCTTCTTCAGGTTCACCTTCTTCAGGTTCACCTTCTTCAGGTTCGCCTTCTTCAGGTTCGCCTTCGGGTTCGCCTTCAGGTTCGCCTTCAGGTTCGCCTTCAGGTTC
>SKQZ01000079.1 GCA_007118765.1 Candidatus Hydrogenedentota bacterium | reverse complement strand
TGTAATAGGCCGTCAGCATCTTTTCGAAGCTCTCCTGATCCAACGTTTTTCCGGCGTTCGGCCCGGTGAGGATAGGCGCTTTTCGCACCTTATAGGGCAGAGAATCATCCTTGCGCGTGGCGCCCATGTGCACATTGATGCGGCGCGTTAAATTGTATACGTTTTTCGATAGTTCCAATAACGCATCAAGCGTGGTTTCCTGTCCCGTGACATAGGTCAGAAACCGCTCATAGTGGCGTTCGTTGAGCCCCAATTCTATCCAAGGCAACCGGCACACGCCCAGCATGTCAAACAACGGACGGAGCCCCTGGTGATAGATGACCAAATCAATTTTTTCCTGTTCCGTCCAGTTGGCGCCTTCTTCAATCTCTTTCGCAATTGTCCATGCGCGGGTATGGTGTGCGCCAATATCTGACGTGGCATAGGCCAGACCCATGGACGCCCCGACACGGCTGTCATAAGCCGACTGTTCAAGTCCCTTGACGTGAAGCAATAGTTTGTCCATTTCGGGCCAGCGCGCAATAATTGCCTTGGCGCCGTCGGCAAGGGTATTGCCTACCCCTTCGCGATAGGCAATCTTGCGTATCAGCGCCAGAATTGCCTCATCGTGATTCCATGAAATTTCGCAACCGTCAATGTCTTCAAGCGGGATAACGCCGGACTCGTATCCTTCAATCACCGCGCCAACAATGCTGCCCGTGGAAATGGTGTCTATGCCGTACTCGTCACAAACACGGTTCGCTTCCAAAATGGCGTCGAAGCTTTCGATACCGAGATTTGATCCCAACATGGCACAGGATTCATATTCCGGTCCCTCGGTGACGGTGCCCGCGTATTTCCCATCCTTTACCAGACAGATGTTGCCGCAGGACATGGGGCACATAAAGCAGGCGCTGTCCCCAATCTTGTATTGGTCCAGCATGACCTCGCCGTTGATCTTTTTATGGGCGGAAAAGGTGGTTGCCTTGAAGTTGTACGTGGGCAGTATGCCCTGTGTGTTGGCGTACTCAATAACATTCATCAGGCCTTGTTGTTGCCACATGCGGAAGTATTTATGCTTCCGCATATAGCCCACGGCCTTTTCCGTTTCCTTCATCAGCGCATCCAGGTTGGCCACGGGCAAATCCAGCTCGCCGCGCACCACGATGGCCTTCAGGTTCTTGCTTCCCATGATTGCGCCAATACCCGTGCGCCCTGCGTTGCGGCTCCAGTCACAGTTCACACAGGCAAACCGAACAAGGTTTTCGCCGCCCACGCCAATGGTGGCAACATGCAGGTCATGCGATGAAAGATGCTCTTTAATGAGGCCTTCCGCTTCCAGACAGGATGTCCCCTTTAACTGCGGCATGGGGATAATCTCGGCTGATTCGTCGTTGTCAATAAACAGAATGGAAAGTTCCGGTGCAGCGCCGGTAACGGTCAAACAGTCCAAGCCGGCCTGACGCAGTTCCACGCCAAAAGCGCCGCCAATGGACGAATCGCCATACAAGCCGGTGGCCGGCGAAATGGAGACGAACGACGTTTTGCCTGAAGAAGGCACATAGGCGCCCGTTAACGGGCCCGGCGCGATCACGAGCAGGTTTTCCGGGCCGAGCGGATCGATCTTAAAGTCGTGGGCTTTGAGGTTTTCCCAAACCATCTTGGCGCCAAAACCGCGGCCACCAACATACTTGGCAATGACATCCTCAGGAAGGGGCTTGCGTTCGCAAGTGCCTGCGCTAAGGTCACAATGCAGGTATTGTCGAAAATAACCGTTCTTGGCGCTCATAATTCTTCCTTTCCAATCTCGGCGTAGCGGATTGTCTTTTCTTCGCCCGCGTCCGAATACGCAATTTCTTTCATTTGCGTGTAACTCAGTACGTTATTCAGTCGGTTGGCGCTTCCCAGCGAGTATTCCGGCAACAAAAGCAACGCGGATTTGGGACAGTGCTTTACACATTCCGGGGAACCGTCGCACATGTCACACTTGATGGGAAACGTGCAGTCATCATGGGCGAATACCGCGCCAAAGGGACAGGCCTCAATACAGCGGTAGCAGGAAATGCAAACGTCTTCATCAAGGTGCACCACGCCGTCATTGCGACTGAGCGCGCCCACCGGGCACGCATCTTCGCACGGCGCCTTTTTGCATTGGCTGCACACGATGGGCATCCGAACAACAGGATGCGGATAGGTTATCAAGACCCGCACCGCACTCTTTTTCGGGTTTGTTACCCCGAAATGTTTTATGGCACAGACCATCTCACATGTTTTGCAGCCCGAACATTTTTCCGGTATCACAGTCAGTTTCTTGGACATAAAAACGTTCCTCGAAGTACTTTACTTCTTGCGCAATATGACACGGCAACAGGCTGATGGAGTGTCACACCGCCAGTTCAAAAACAAAAAAAGAACCCCGCGTGCAAGCGGGATGCTGGTTGCAGCACAGCACTGCTGTCCCATACAGTATATCAAATGGCGCAAACGGAAACAGAACGCGCGTTGACACCGCTCGCCAGAAGAGAAGAAATCGCCCGCTTACAAGGGTTGCGTCGCATGTATCACAACAGTATTATCGGCGATTGGATGGGCATGTAAATAGCGGGCCTGATCTTGTGTTTGCCATGCCTTTATGTTATTATCATCAATGCGAAAAGTTTTCGACTTTCACATCTTAATCAAGAACAGTAAATAGTTTATGCGCGGGAATGATGCCTCGGATTGCGCACGTATATACGTCGTATTCCCGAGGGAAAGCATAGGAACAACGACATGGACACGGACAAACAATACGAATCGCTGGAAGCGCTTGCCGCTTTGCAAGAAGCAGAAGCCAGTCTCGCTGCCGATGCACATGAGAAGATGGCCAACGGCCTTTCCGGATTGCAGGAGCGGCTTGAAGCGCTGATTAAAGAGTTGAGCGCCAAACGCAATGACGTGGAAGAAAAGGCGGCGGAGCGGGAGCAAAAGTGGGCGGCATTGCGCGAAGCTTATGCTGCCGCCGAGCGTGACACAGGCGGCGCGACAGCACGTATTGAAGAACTGGAAAAAGCGCTTGAAGAACAACAACAGGCGCTTGAAGAAGCACAGGCCCAAGCGGCCCGTGCGGAAGCGCTGTTGAAAGAGGGCGCCACCCCCGAAATCAAACAGCAGATGAAGGAAATGGAGGAGAACCTTGAAAAGCGTCGTGAAACCATCAACATTGCACGACGGCGGATTCTTCGTCTCCAGGAAAAAATTGAAGGCTTTGCAGCGGAACGCGCTGCGGCACAACAACGCGCCTTAGATGCCGAATCCCGGCTTGAACGCCAGAATGCTGCGCTGCGCTCTGCGGAAGAACGCCTTGCGGATCTGCACAAACAAATGGAGTCAAAAGGCGGCGACGATGATGCGGTATCCGCGCAAATCAAGGCATTGGAAAGTCAGATTCAGGAAAAAGACGGGGCGTTGACTGAGGCGGAGGAGCGACAACGCCAATTGCAGGAACAGATAGAGCAGCAACTTAGCGAAATGGCACGGTTGGACGAGCGCATCCACTCGTTGGAAGGCATGCTGGAAGAACACAGCGCGGAATCGGGCGATGTGCAACAGCAAGCGGAAACGCTGGAGCGATCACTGGCGGAAAAGAACGCTGAAATCGAAAAGACGGCACAGGCCCTTAAATCGGCTCAGCAGGAAAAGGATGCCGCCGTGGCCGAGACCGAAAAAATCAAGGCCGAATTGGAGGCGCAACGACAACAGTGCGCACGTCTTGAAACTGAAAAGGAAGAACTGAACAGTCGCCTTCAGACGCTGGAAAGCGACCTTAAAGATGTGCGCGAAAAGGCCAAGCAAGCCGAATCGCGGGTCACGGAATTGGAAACGGAGGCGGCACACGCCCGCGAGCAAAAAGAAGAGGCGCTGCAGGAGGCACGTCAATGGCAACAGAAACTTGAGGCGCAACAAGCCTCTTCCGAAGACGGCGCTGCCAAGGTCGCCGAGATGGAGGCGGCCTTGGAAAGCGAACGAAAACAGCTGGACGAGGCCCGTGCCAAAGCAGCAACGCTTGAGGCAGAGGTAACGAAAGCCGCCAATGCGCTGGAAGGTACGCAACAGCGCGTCACCACGCTCGAATCAGAATTGAGCGCACGGGATGCCGCCATTGAAAGCGCTGAAAAACGGGCGGATGAAGCCGAGGACAAGTTTGACAAACTGTTGTCACAGAGCGGCGATGCCGAAGAACGTGTGTCCTCCTTGCTGGAAGAGCTGGAAGCCAAAAAACTGAAGGTAACGGAGCTTTCCGAAGCCCTTGAACAAGCACAGCAGAATGTTGACAAGGCGAAAAAAACGGCCGAAGAAGCCGCCAAGAATGCGGCGGACGCGCGTTCTGCGCTGGAAATCATGGCAACGGATATGGAGACCACGGAAAACCGGCTCGACGAGTGGAAGAAACGCGCTGAAAAAGCGGAAGAACAGAGCCGGCAACTGCAAAGTGAACACGACGGCCTGGAAAAGAGTCTGAAGGAAGCGCAACAAGAAATGGAAACGGCGACCAAGGAGGCGCGGGAAGCACGGGAAGCGCTTGAAACTACACAACAGGAGCTGGAGGCGCTCACCGAACGCAACAACGTCGCCGTTTCACAGAACAAATCACAGTCGCAGCAGAATGAAACGCTACGCGCCAAAGTTGAGGAACTGGAAGCGGCGCTGCGTGAAGCGCCCACGCAAGAGCGGGCGACGGAACTTGAACAGTTGCTCAAGACAGAGCGTGATCGTGCAACAATGCTACAGGAGCAGCTGGACGACGAACTGGCCAGAGGCACCAAAGCGGGACTGGCGCGACAGCTGGCCGATGCGTTGCGCGAGGCCGAAGAAACACGGGAAGAGTTGCGCCGTCTCAAACACGAAATGGACGGCGGTCAGGGCGCTTCGGGGAAGACAACGGCAGCCAGAGACATCAAGAGCGTGATCAAGGGATTGCCGCCCGAAAAGCGCCGAAATCTGGCAGAGATTCTGCTCGCCGCAAACATTATCACGGAAGAACAGCTGAAACAGGCGCAGGCAGAACAGAAAGCGCAACCGGACAGCACCTTGCCCGGCATTCTCCTGAGCAGCAACATGGCGGACGAGCGCAAGCTGGCGGAGGCCATCGCGGCTCATAGCGGTGTTCCGCTTGTTACAATTGAACTTGACCGGATCACATCGGATGCCGTAGAAACGTTGCCGGCGCGTATTGCCAACATGTACTGCTGTGTGCCGCTGCTGGTTTCGGACAATCGCATTGATGTTGCCCTCGCCAACCCCGGCAACTTGCTGGCCATCGAAGACATTGAGCGCGTCACGGGCATGCAGGTAAACCCGGTGGTCGCCATTCGTTCTGAGATTGAGGCCGCGATTAAAGCGTATTACAAGTAGCCCCGCGCTCTCGCAATAATGTCTGAGACCTGTTAACCCGGATATTTCATCAGGTTTCGTCATGAGCCTGTGAAGATTGCGCCAGAGCAGGTGCTTTGCGCAGGCCGCCGGCTGACCGCGTGTTAGTACACGTCGAAGTCGGCGGGCAAGCAAAGTGCCTGATATGGTGTAAGATTCGCAGGCGCAACCCCGCCACGGCGCGGTGAAATATGCGGGTTAAAGACATCCTCATGAGGGCGTGTTGCGGTTGCTTTCGTGCAGGCCAATCGTAATCCACAGAATCTGACCCGCCGTGCGCAACGGCATAATGGGGTTTAACAGCTGCGTCCAACTGGCGTTCCGTACCGACGGCTCGTGAATAAACACCATGCAAAGAATGGCGCCGAGCAATGTACTGCCGATTGAAAGCAGGAAGCACAGGCGAAATCCCCACAGCCCCCATTGTGCAATAAAGAAGCCGGCCGCAAGCGGTGTGCTGCCGAGAGCAAGGGCCGTGCATACCGTCCACAACGCCGTATACCCCACCCGGTCATGGTCGGGCACGTAATTTAGCATGGCGCGAGTGGCCGCCACGTGAAATGCCGCGCCAAAGACGCATGCAATCACCACCGACACCAGCGGCGCAAACACCGTGGGCAGGGCAAGCGAACCTGGAATAAGAAAGACAAGCGGCGCCAATGCATGGGCGGCCAACGTTTTCGCCATGGTGATGCCGCTGCCATGTTGGTCGGTAAAACGTGCCCATGCGCCTACGGTCAGCAAAATGCCCATGCCGCCCGCCGCCGCCAAACTCATGGTCATGCTGTCACGCAAACCAATGACATCGCGCAAAAACATTACATGCGCCGCGCCAAACCACATGAGTCCGGACATGGCAAACACGGCAACTGCCATGAAGCCAACAAATTGCCGGTCTGTGGCCGCGCTGCGCAATGCTTTTATCCCGTTGAAGGAGTCCACTTTTTGTGTGCCCGCGCCGCCGGGGATGCGGCGCATCCAAGCCAGACTGACAAACCCCATGCCGATGCCAATGGCAAAGATGATGAGAAACCGCGCTACGCTGGGATCATCGCCCGCCAGCAGCCGCGCCTGAGTGAACAGTACCAACACATTGATGATCTGCACCATGGCCGCTTCCGTACTGAAATAGAGGGAACGGCGCTGTGGCGGCACCACTTCATGCAGCCACGGCAGCCAGCCGCCCGCGCCCACAGCCCGCATCAGACAAAAGCCCAGCATGGCAACCAATAACACGCCCCACGCCAGTCGCCTGTCTCCGCCGGCCAAAGCCAACGGCATCAGAAAGACGATGCAGGCAATCAAGTTGCGCAGCAGCCATGCAACCATCATCACACGCTTGGGGCCAACACGCACAATGAGCGGCGTCGTAAACAGCAACAGCAATGTAGAGAAAGGCATGAAGGAAAGCATCACGCCCACCAACGATTCCGGCATTTCTATCTTACGCGCAAACAATACCGTCGCCGGCCCGATGATGTTTTGCCATGACACAACATTGATGGCAATATACATCAGAAACCGACGCGGGGCAGGTTCCAAATCTTGATAGGCGGATATAATGGGTAAACGCATCGTTTGTGCAGGTTCCGTTGCGGAAAGAGTATCCGCAAAACTGACTGTGTCTCTTGAGTGCTTCTATCAAAACAGCCGTGTACACATACGGCATGGTGCGGAGTAATGTTTGGCGTGCTGCAGCAACGAAATCACGCGCACAAAATCTGTTTGCACACCTCAATGGCCTGCGCCGTGGCGGCATCATCAATGTCGCGGTGAAAAACCGCCCGCAGGATGTGCGCGGTGGGCGGCAACATCAACACGCCCCGTTCGGCCAGCGCATGCGCCGCCTTGTGTGCGTCCGGCGTTTCCATATACATAATATTCGTCGGCGACGGCAGCGGGAAACGCAGTCCTTCTCCTTCAAGGGCGCGCCGAAACGTGCGTGCCCGCCGATGGTCATCTGCCAGGTCCGCCACATGATGTTCAAGCGCATAAAGGCCCGCCGCAGCCAACACGCCGGCCTGCCGCATGCCGCCGCCCAGCATCTTTCGGTAATTAAGCGCGCGCCGTATTGTCGTCGCATCTCCAACCAGAACGGACCCCGCCGGAGCGCCCAGGCCCTTCGACAAACAGAAACACAACGTATCACAACACTGGGCGTAGTAGCGCGCCTCAACATTGGTCACGGCGCAGGCATTGAATATGCGCGCACCGTCGCAGTGCAGTCGCATGTTATGCCTGCGACACACCGCGGCAATATCTTCCACATCGTGGAGATCCCAACAAGCGCCGCCGCCCCGGTTGGTGCTGTTTTCAATGGCCGCCAGCGTCGTGCGCGACAAATGGGGGTCGTCTTCGCATACAACTTGTGCCGCGAGCTGTGCCGCCGTAAACTTGCCCAGCGGATCATCTATGGTGCGGGTTGTCAAGCCGCCAACCATCGCCAGGTTGCCCCGCTCATAATTGAACGGATGGGCCGCGCGACTCATGATAACCGTGTCGCCCGGGTGCGTTTGCGCCAGGAAAGCAACAAGGTTGGCCATCGTGCCGGAGGGCAGCAAAAGCGCCGCTTCTTTATCAAGCAATGCCGCCGCATGGCGTTCAAGCCGATTCACCGAGGGATCTTCGCCATAGACGTCATCGCCCACCTCGGCTTCCGCCATGACACGGCGCATGGCCGGGGAAGGTTTTGTAACAGTATCGCTGCGCAGGTCTATCATGATGCTGTCGTCCACAGATAACTTTCAACAGATGCGACGCGCTATTTGCGCACGATATTGCCCTGTTCATCTTCATACTTGTGGCCGGGGGCCAGCAACGGCTGGCGTGCCTCGAAAAAGATGTGCTGCACCGCGCCCAATGCGCCCGGCGACCACTCCGACGCCTTTAGAATGCCTTCGTAAAGCGCCCAGCGATTCTGGTTCTCGCTCATCACCACCATGGCGTTCTGGTCCCGTTTGCGCGAACTGGTGCTGCGGCGGTATTCGCGGGTATTGATCATTCTGATGGTGCCGCTTCGTTGTTCGTATGCATTCCCGGAATCCAACAGCTCGTGAACCAGTTCCGCCCGCGCCGCGCGCGCGCGCATGGCCTGCCGTATCTCCGGCGTGTCCAGCACCACGCCGGGAAAGGTCTCCAGTTCCGGTTCGCGGTCGCCTCGCGCCGCCGCCTCTTCAAGGGCACGCGCCGCTGCACGAAGCGAATCCTCGGGCACTCTGGAATAGTCCGGGCGCATGGCGCTGAATGGCGAGGATACACGGGCGCACCCCGGTGCAAGCAGCGCAAGCACGATGACGAGAACAACGATCCTTTTCTTCATGACACTAATCCTTCTTATCAGGTTCATGCACAACAACGCAGTTTTTGCCGCGGCGCTTCGCTTCGTAAAGGGCTTCGTCAGCAGCGCGCAACAACGCCTCGTTATCGCGCATCGTATCGGGGTCGAGCGTGGCAACGCCCACGCTGACGGTAACACGTTGGCCGTCGGCAATTTGCGAGAACGTGTGGCTTTCCATTACCGAACGCACGCGTTCCGCCTCTATCGTCGCGCCTTCATTGTCTGTTTGCGGCAATAGAATCACAAACTCCTCGCCGCCGTAACGCGCCAATATGTCTACGCGCCGCGTGCAGGAGATCATGCGTTCCGCGATTTCCTTCAACACCACATCGCCCACAAGATGACCGTATGTATCGTTGACCGCCTTAAAGTCGTCAATATCAAAGATAACACACGAAAAGGGTAATTGATAGCGTGTTGCACGGGCAAACTCTTCCTCAAATCGTTCGTGCAAATAGCGCCGGTTATAGAGCCCCGTAAGGCTGTCGGTAATGGCCAGCTGTTCCAGCCGTTCATTGGCGATTTGGATGCTCTCAAACAAATGGGCGCGCTCAAGCGCATTCGCCGCCGCTTCGGTGACAATTTGGAAAAAACTCACCTCGCGCACCGTAAAAGCGCCCTGCCGACGGGCCGCACGCAACAACAGCGTGCCCACATGTTTATCACTGCGCACAATGGGAAGCACCAGCAGGGATGCAATCCCCGCTTTCTTTAACATGGCGCTGAATTCCATGGTGAGCGGGTGGGTGGCCACGTCGTTGATAATCAATGTCTCGCCAGACTGAATCACTTCCACGAGTTCAGGATATTTTTGCAGGCTGATAACGCAATCACGCAAATGCTCGTCTTCATGAGACACCAACACATGGCCTTCGGCCTCGTTTTCCCACACACGCACAATGGAACACCGCTCGGTTGAAATAATCCGGGCTATCTGTTCCACAAACACAAACAGGATGTCATGGGCATGACGCTTGGAGGAAATGGCTTTCAAAATATCCAGAATGGAAAGCAGGTCGTTTTTCTCCACCGCCACGCTTTGCTCACGTGATTCCAGCGCCCCGGCGTGCAACGCAGTCAACCGCATCATGGCCGCCGAAATACTGTCTTCCGCATCTGTCGCAGGCGCCGATTCCGGCAATAACCCCTGATGTGCTTTGCCCAACAGCGTTTCCGCGAGCCGGGCCACCGTCACGCGGCGCACGGTCCACCCGCCGAGAAAAGCGCCTGAAGATTTTTCTTCCGGCGCATGCACGTGCTCTCCAAACAAGGCCAGGCTGATGGTATTGGATAACAGCAGCAGGATGCGGTCACCCCGTTCCAGTGGCGGGGTGCAGGCGTGCTTCACAACATTGTCGCCGGGCGACCATGGCAAAGATTCGCCATTGTCAAGCAGCACTATGGTACGTGCCTTCGCAGCCATGATGGGACCGTTTGTCAGTTCACAAGCCGTGGCGCCGTCCATCAAAACCAACAGGTCATCTTCTTCATGCTGCACGCCGATATGACTCGTTTCCTGCTGCAAGATTTCGTAAAGCAAATTGTCCCGGATCGGCACATACAGATCTTCCTTGCCGATGACCGTCCGAAAAAGGCTTTCCACCCGTTCCAAAAGAGGCATTATGCATCCTCCGTGTTAATCTTGTCCCAAAAGTACGCCATGATATGGTATGA
>SKQZ01000210.1 GCA_007118765.1 Candidatus Hydrogenedentota bacterium | reverse complement strand
TCCCACCATTGCAATTCCACGGGTGCATTGTCTTCACACTCCAACACAACTGTAAGCATATGGTCAAGGTGTTCTTCAGCAATCGACACGCTGTATACGTCACTGTCGCCAGGCCACAATTCTTTTTCTTCGCTGGTTGCTGACACCCCTATCTCGGTGGCACGCTCCATATCGTCTTCAAAGTCGCCCGTGAAGTTATGGTCCGCCTCAAACCGCACGGAAACAGTGTAATCGACTGTACGCTCCGGCCGTGCATCATTGTGACGGACTACTATGCCATATTCCCCAGCCTCGGGAACTACCGTCCAGAAAACATGCTCTTGTTCAACTGCGCCTTCACCAGGCGCCCACCACAAAAGATCCACCGTGTTATCATGGCGTTCTGGAGTCAATGTGACTTCAATCATTTTTCCAGCACTTTCCTCGTCAACCACGACCTTGAAAACATCGGAATCTGTCGGCCACAGAACACCTTCGCCATCGGCTTCGGGACTAACCTCCTGTGCTGCCGCCAAATCCCTGTCGAAGTTGCCGGTGAAACTCCTGTGATCATTTTCTTCCGCCAAGATTGTATAACGCGTTTCCAGCCTATCTTCGCGAGCACCGCTTACGACTGGAAACAGTCGCGTATGGCGGTCATCGTTATAGAAATAAACTGTCAGTGGCGTCGCACGCCACACGCCTTCGGGCATCTCGGCTTCCCCGTGAAAATCAAAGCCATTTTGAGCAGCGTTTATTGTCCGTAAATCCAGCCGGTGTGCACCTTCCATTGTCACCCGATACAAAAAGTGCTGCTTTCTGGCACTAAACTTGAACATATCCGTATCTTCCGGCCAAAGGATGCCGGAGGCTTCTTCCCCTATTTCTATTTCCGTCGCCGGACGTACGTTCTGGATATGCGCGTTCACGTGGTCATCCGCAATTACCGCCACGGAATAACCGCCCATATCAAGCCTGAACGGATTCAGTGGTTTGTGTATCATGCGCACAGAGAAAGGAAGTATTTGTTCTCTGTCATGAGTTTGAAAAATCGCCATGTCATTGCGTCCATCATATTGACGCTGAAGAAAACTTGCTAGTCCGAGGGCTTCATCATCCAACGGATCTTGCTCAACATTGCCACTGACGTTCAACCGCAAGTCATACCGACCACGGGTTTCCACCCAGAACGTGCTGTGTGGTGGCGCCACGAAATCAAACCAATCCTCATCGCCACGCGTCAAATAACCTGCAACTTCGCTCTCTTCATTCAAGTCAGGGGTATCAATGCGAGTGGCAAGAGCCGGAAGGTTACCGTGGTCATCACGAAACACACGCAGCAAGTACTCAAAACCGAAAAACTCCTCGTCAGGAGTCAAGTCAACATGACCTGATTCAAAAGGTGCAGCGTTCAGAACCACCAATATGAAATAGCGACCCTCATGAGGTGCATACAATGGCTGCGGATTACAGTTGTCACAGTCAATAACTTCACAGGTTACGTCGCCAAGAGGGCTATAAACCAAGGCTTTTACACTACCCCGACTAAAAGCAGGCTCCATAAACTCAATCATATAATTGGAATCCGCCGTTGCATCAAAATAAAACCAATCGTGCTTGTTGATTTTTACCTCGCCTTTGAGAAAAGGCGCTTCATCAACAGCAGGATCATAAATGTTCAGTTCGTTTGCGTCAGCAGCTTCGGCCACGGTACCAACCTGCACGTTGTAAGTGCGCACATCATAATACGCGGCAAGCCGGACATCATCGTCTCTGCAATCGGGAAGGCACTCAAGTATTCGCGCTGCCTGTATCACAATATAGTATTCGCCCGTTTCTTCCGCCACAAAACTCGGAATGGCAATAGCCTTATTCGCTACGACTCCCGCGTCCACTCCATCTTCATTGGCATGTATCCCGGGGTACTCCCAATAATAAAGTTCCGGATGGGCGGGATCTGTTGTCCAAAGCATTACGGCCTTTGTGCCGTCCTCTTCGGTTTCCACACCTTTGAACAAGGTAACATTTACTGGCGCATTCCCTGACGCAAAAATATAATATTTGCGCCCGGCTTCAGCATCGAACCGGTACCACTCCCAAGCGCCGGTGCTTAAGTCAGCGTTAATGGTGACAACTTCGCCATCCACGTCCAACGGATACGGTGCGGGTTCCTCCGGCACCCAGATTGTACCCACATCTCCTGGCGACGTACTCGCCACATCACTTGCATCCCTTTCAGGACACCCCATTAAAAGTGATGTGATAATTATTGCTGTCGCAATCCCAAGACAGCGCTTCCACGAAAATCTCTCACTCGATACCATCGTCTTCATAACACATCCTCCTCAGTGTTTTTGCTGTGCTCAAGAACCAGAGCCCATCTCCCATCCCTTGCACAGGAACCATGCTCAAGAAACCTTATAAGCGCGTTCTTTATATCTTGCGTATCTTGACACAAAGTCAACACGGAGACATATAAGAAGCAATATCCAACATCACGTTAAGGGGCATACTACCTTGACAGCCCAATGAAACTATAGACACTCATTTGTACTGCCTGATATTGCTTCCTCCGCTACGCTCAACACCCTTCAACTTTATAAAACATCACTACCAACATACTACATCCAATCTACCTAAAAATGCAAGTGGTGCAGACTAGTGGATGTACTTGTCTTGGAACAATAGCCGAGGCAAAAATATCCGGCACTTATTTTTTAGAAGCTATTGGACGTTGTCAGAGGTGTAGTAGCGACAAGGACAGGGCAGAAGGAGTGATACTTATGCTGCTTTTCAACCAACAACAACGCGTTCTAACGCGCTGTCTTTCGCTATCTTCCGCAAAACAGCTGATTGACGCAATATGCACAGGATTACGACAAAACCCAGCAACATATGCGGGCTAGAAAAACCGCTTCGGCGTCCAGAGTCCTGCCGCAAGGCCTCCTGACAGATTGGTATGCGCTGTAGGAATGATGACAGAGTATCATAACGCGCAGGTTTCAGGCGTCCTGTTCTTCAATGACGTCGCGATTGCGGGCGCGCAGGATCCGTACGTGGTGGATATGGAAATCAGATACGGATTCGATGGACACTTCCCGCTTGAAGCGTTTTGCAATGGCGTCCAACAGGTCTTTGTTTTCACCGCGCAGCCTGCGGGCCACATCAGAATGCGCCTGTAAGATGATGTGTTTTTCGCGGGTCTTGCAGAACAGCCCCTGCAGTCGGCGCAGCGTATCGAATGTCACGGTGGTGACGGAACGCACCATGCCGCTGCCCTCGCAATAGGGACAGGGCTGAGACATCGCCTTGACAAGGTTGTGCTTGACCCGTTTGCGGGTCATTTCGATCATGCCGAGTTCGGTGATTTCGGAGAGGGTGATGCGGGCGCGGTCGCTTTTCAAGGCATCGCGCAAGCCTTTGAGCAAGGTGCGCCTGTTTTTGGGGTACTCCATGTCAATGAAGTCAAGGACAATAATGCCGCCTATATCACGGAGCCGTACCTGCCGTGCGATTTCATCCGCAGCTTCCAGGTTGGTCTGTAACACCGTGTCTTCGAGTTGTTTCTTGCCCGTAAATTTCCCCGTGTTTACATCAATGGCAATCAGTGCCTCGGTGTGATCAATACAGATGTGGCCGCCACTCTTAAGATACACTTTGCGCCGCAACGCTTTTTCAATCTCCGATTCAATCCCCATTTTGTCAAAGAGCGGCCGTTTTTCCCGGTAAAGTTTCACCCGCTTTTTGAGCTTGGGCGCAAACTGTTCCAGGAAATTGATAATGCGCCCATACTCCACCTCGCTGTCAACCACCAGCCGGTCAAATTCAGCCGTGAAAAGATCGCGCACGGTACGCAGCACAGGCCCCAAATCCTCGCGCAGCAACGCCACTCCTTTGGCGCGTTCATATTTTACCTTGACCCCGTCCCAAGCGCGCAGCAGAAAGTCCAGATCGCCTTTCAGTTCTTGACGGCTCCGTCCCTCGCAGGCCGTTCGAGAAATGATGCCCATGCCTTTCGGCCGCAATTCGCGCAATAGTTTGCGAAGCCTGTCACGCTCTCTGTCGGACTCAATTTTTCGTGAGACCCCGAGGGTGTTTACCGTCGGCAACAACACCTGATAGCGTCCGGGAAATGTGATGAAATTGGTTAACCGGGGCCCCTTTGAACCCAGCCTGTCTTTGACCACCTGCACCATTACATGCTGGTTCTTTTTGATCATGCTTTCAATGGTCTGCTGCCGTGCCCGTTTTTTTCGGGATTTGGCGCGGGGCACACCGTTTTCGAGCACGATGTCTCCAGTGCCTTCGGCGCCGGCCACGTCAGAAACATAAAGGAAGCCGTTCTTCTGGAACCCAATGTCAATGAACGCGGCCTGGATGCCGGGCAATACCGCATCCACCCGCCCTTTATAGATATTGCCCACAATGCTTCGGTCTTCTTCGCGCTCCAAAAGCAATTCGACCAGTTTCTTATTTTCGAGCAAGGCAATCCGTGTTTCCAGCGGATTTACATTTATGGCGAGCGTCTTCATTTATTCTCCAGAAGGGATATGAAAAGGTAGGACAGGCCGTTCCCTGGCATCGCCCGAACAAGACATGCCATGCGCTGCATTTGCGGCAGCCATGTCAGCTCCCTCGTCGCCAAGACGAGACCCCGTCGCATACATTGTCATGGGACAATTATGTTTGGGCTTGCGCCTGTTCTTGTTGTGCTTGTTCGTAACGTAGTTTTTCAACTTCGGCTTCTTCAACCTTGCGGCGGGCCAAGTCAATAAGTTCCTGTTTGTCCCGCACAATAGCGGCCGATTCGTCGTCGGGAATAACAGCGACAATACTCTGCACACGCTGATAGTGACCGATGGCGGTGTCATACGCTCGCTGTTCACGCGCTTGATCGCCTTCGTCAATGGCCTGGCTGGCAACATCCAGCACATCATTAATCACGTCGGATATTTCGCGACGCAGTTGCCGGATCTTCTCGCGTGCCGTGTTGGCTTGATCCCTGAACTCGTCATCTATAGCTTCAAAGAAGCCAATGGACTGTCGGTAGGTACTGATGGCATTTGCAAAGTCGCGGCTTTCGCGGTAACGATTCGCTTCCTCGTGAATGCGTTCGCCGGTGGCGATAATATTGAGTGTCACCTCGAGCCGCTCATTACGGTCGCGTATGGCCACATGGGTTTCCTGAATCAGCTCGGCAGCCTCTTCACTCATACGGTTATAGTCCAATGCGCGCTCGAACGCATTCAGCGCGTTGTTCAGGTCCGTCTCTTCCGCACCGGGCCGTCCGGCAAGCTCAAGGAAACGTCTTCCTTCTTCCATATAATGGTTGGAAAGTTTAATGCCGATACGCCGCCGTTCGGGACCGCCAATTTCAAAGGCTTTGCGCCATTCTGCAACACCACGCAGGCGGACGGATTCGCGCTCATGGGCGTAAAAAATGTCACCCAATTGCTCATAGGCCTCCGCCAACCGGGGGTTCACTGATTCAAAATTCGCGTACACTTTTTCAACTTGGAGCATGTTGTCCTTGACATTAAGCAAAAATTCCATTTCGTCAATAAAGTACCATGTCAGCGTACGTGGCGACGGCTTTGACAGGCGGAAATCGGCCATTGCCGCATCAGCGCGCAAAACCGTATTCCATACATCCGCAATCGCTTCCACCGCCCGGACAAAATAGGCGCGTCCCGCTTGTCTCATCATGCCATCATAGCCAATGCTGGTATTATAGTCATGGGCAATGAGCCGCTTGTCTTCATGGTGAAAAGAACGACGCTGACTGAAATAATCGGTGGCACTACGAATAAACACACGGTTCTTCTGTGCAACGCTAAAGGAATAATTGTCAATGTCGTTTTCAATGTCCGTAATAATTTCACGACGCAACGCCATTTCCTCAGACGTCCATGCAAAGCCATAGGGCAACATGGCATGTGCGGTAAGCGACGCCAGCACGCCCATGCGGTAGGCAAAGTAAGGCGTGGGTCCGAAGCGACGCGCTTCACGCAACAAAACAATTTCGCTGAAGATTGCCTGGATGACCTCTTCGTCATTGTTAAGCGGCACTCGTTCCGCGATCACTTGCCAGCCATCGCCCGCGCCGGACATGACGTCCCGTTCAAAGTTTGGCCCCACGATGCCACCCGGCCTAAAGGTATTGGGGAAGTCGTGTTTTATCACCTGCAACGCCATGGCCGTAATACTGCGCATTGACCGTGGTCCCCACGCGTGAGCATCTGAAGGCCACAGCATACAGGCGAGGCTTGCCACGAGAAGGATTGACAGGAAGAAAAGGTATTTCCGCATGATGCTCTTTCCTATTTTATCACCAAGAACACGTTACTTTGTGCTTGCCACATACCACTATATACTAACATGGGCTTTGCCCGCAACTTGAAATGGGGCGATGGCCCTTGTACATCACTACTTCGCCATAGGTTAAAACTAACATAAAATGCGTCAAAGTGTCAATTGTTTACCTCCGTCCCCTCTGAATCCTCCGGCTTTTCTAACGACACCACAGCCTTTTGATCGCCAGCGGCATCCGGTGGGGACACATCGCCATTGCGCGAAAACAAGGTGGCCAGCCGCCTTCCCAAGAGCCAATACCGTTGCGACTGCGCCTTCTTCCGCATGTGTGACAAGAATTGCTCCACCTGCTCGAAGACTTCCGGGCTGCCCTCGCCGTTAATAATGCCGTGACGTTCACGTTCGAATAATACGAGTTGTTTGTTACGTGCGCCAAGTTTTTCGAAAATCTCAAAACCACTGACCGGGTCCACCGTGGTATCTTTTGACGCTTGAATGACCAAAGCGGGTGTCTTCACTGCGGGCAATGTCTGTTCGGTAGCACGCATTGCATGGGTGAGTTGTTGTACGCCGGTCAGTGGGTTGCGCGTGTAGTTGATATGTTTGTTCTCAGGATTGTTGTCAACATAATCAACGGCATACTGGCTTCCGCCGAAGCGTTTGAGCAGCGTGTTCAGGGAAATAATTGAAGGCACCAGCCGAATGGAGTAGTTGCGCACGTGCAACGGCGCGCATATCGAAACCACCGCCTTAACACTCGATGGTTTGTGGGCGGCGCCCATCAACGCCAGACATCCGCCCGTGGAAAAACCACACAGAAAGACGTTGTCGGTTATGGTGCGCATAAGCGCATAGCCACGGTTGAACGAATCATACCATTCCTGCCAACTGTGAACGCCAAGGTCTTCCGGGGCGGTGCCATGCCCTTTCAGGCGCACGCCATACACGGCATAACCGCAACGGTACAGATACTCCGCCAGCGCGCGCACCTCCAGCGGGGCCGCCATATAGCCGTGGGCAAGCACAACGCCGCCGCGCACACGCCACGGATGCAACAAGAAAGGGCTTCCAACAGCGGGCGGCTTGCTTATGTTCGGGTCGTAATATCGTGCGTAATCCTCCTCAAAAGCCCGTTGTTCCTGCTGCAGCAGATACTGGCGCACCGCAGTCTTCACCACAAAGTCCGGTATTCGGGGAATATAGCGGACAATGGCAGGCGCAACCCATGCAGCCTCGGCCTCATTTGCAATAACGTCCGGCGTAGCATCGCGGGGCATGGCATGAAAATCGGTGACCGGCGTCAACATGCGCTGCTTCTTGCGATATCCATAGTCCGTCGCCGTCAAAAACCCCTCCTGTACGGCCATGTCCAGAAACCCTTGAAACGCTTCGTGGGGTTCATCGTAAAGCAAGGTGTTGCATTCTTTTTCCAGCGCCGGATGGGTGTTGCAGGATGTGCGCAGCACTTGCTTGGCACACAGGTATATGCGCTCGCGATAATCACGCTCCTGAAAATGACGGCCCTCAGGCTGACGACGCACAATGCCCGCAAAAATATGGTCAAAGTTGATCATGGCCATGCTGTAGATGGTGGTCATGAACTGATGCGCCAATGCGTGGGCCAAGTCGTGAAACGCAGCGCGCGTGGTCTTTTCAACGGCGGCCAAATCATCGGTGTCACGTTTCAGCAGCGCCTCATAGGTCGGTTCGCTGAAATAGTCGTCAATCCCCATGGGATCGCCAAAGGTAACATCAATGTCCGTATCTTCCGCCAGCACCGTGCCCTCCACCGAAAGCTCGGCCAAAACACGGGTGCTCAAATCGTCCGAGAGCATGCGGGCGCCGCGCAGAAAAATGTTGTCACGCGCACGAATGGGGTAATAGGTGATGTTTACCGGCACAATAACGGTTCTGAGCGCGGGCACATCATCGGCAGACTGCAACCCGAAATGGGCCAGAATCTTATCCAGTTCGTCCCGCTGACCACTTCTATGTAAGTCCTGAATCTTGGCGCGGTAATAGGCGGCGCGCAAGGCAAGCGCCGCAGCGCCGGTATGGGCAGGACGCCGCCGTTGCCCGTCGAATACTTGCAGCAGACTCCCTTCGCGAAAAAGCCGCTTGTCTTTAATCATTGCCCCTTCGGGAAAAATGACCCAAGGGTGATCACCTCGCAACAAGGAACGGATGATAATTTTGTCGCGGTCCGGGTCTTTTGTGGAGACTGTGCCCGTGGCACGCAGATAATCGCCAATGCGCCCCTGAAAAAGTTCCGCGGCGGCCAATGACCACGGCTCAAGTCCGGTGTGCTTGTGAATGATGTAAGGCAAGAGCAGCGTTTCAAGTCGCGTGAAGTGGTTGGCCACAAATATAACGGCCATGTCGGAGGCAAGGACATCAGCGTTATGCAAACGTACCCGCGCCCGAATCAGCCGGGACGCGAGGTCAAGCATCCATTTGGTCATTTGCATCGCAAGAGAAACCGCCATTTCCCTCTCTTTCAGTCCAACAGGCCGCGCCGAACGGCCGGCATATCAAAATGCCCGCCTTTCAAGTGAGATAACACACGCATCGGCTTACATCCGCATTTTATTCTCCGGCGACACCCCCGGAGGCTGTGAAATAATCTGGCGTTCCCGCTCGTCTTCCATGCGCACTGCGTCGGCCGCGGTTTCACGGATTAATTGGCATAGTTTGGCCATGTTCGTGTCACTAAGCACATCAAGCGCAATCGCCACGCCTTTGTTGTCAACACGCGAGACCACGCCCGTGCAGGCCACATCAGTCTTATCGGCGCTATTGCTGACAGTCATTTTTATCTTAACGCGGCATCCCAGCGGCAATGAACGTTCCGTTTCCAAAAACAGGCCGTTAAGGCTGATGTTGCATGCGTGCCCCTCCACCAGCACACCTGTACAAAGGCGTACTTGCACGTCCAACGAAATTGGACTTCGTGCGTATTTACGCTGATCGACCCTGCCAACCATGTCTGGTATCTCCTGAAATGCTTCCGGAAACACAAACAACCGGAACAAACCCGGCCCGGACAACGTGTCAAATCGCCGCCGTGGCATCGGCATCCCGTCGCATTTGCAAGCGCCGGAGCAGATAAACCGATACCCGGGCCAACAAACTTCCTATCCATATCAGAATACCACATTCCACGCAACAACACCAATGTTTCATTTTGGCAGCGCGGAAGGGTAACGAATCAACCTTGACGGCAGAAAACCCTATTGTCGCACAACCGTTGATGTGTGGCGCCGCTGTTTTTGATTGGGTCGGCATCGGGCTTTATAATGGGAATCCGAGCACTGCAAAGATTGCCTCCCGCGAAGTATGGGCCTATCTTTTCAGGCACTTAAAACAATGCACAGGTACGTCGGCAATGGAAATCAGTTAAATGACAGGATAATGACAGCGTCCTATCTCAAGAAGGAGCTTACGATGCAGCACACACGCCGGGATTTTTTGGCAGGAAGCGCAGCGCTTACAGCAGGAATGACATTATCGAAAACCGTACCGGCCGCACAGCCCTCAACAGACCGCCCCAACATTGTGCTTATGTTTGCCGACGATGCCGGTTACGGCGATTTAAGTTGTTACGGCCACCCCAGCATTCGTACACCGAACCTTGACCAGTTGGCACGGGAAGGCACCCGCTTTACGTCTTTTTATGCGCAACCCGCCTGTACACCGGCGCGAGCCGCCTTGATGACCGGTCGGTATCCGGTACGCCCCGACGGGGTCGCCGGCGTAATCGGGCCCGACTCCGATAATGGACTGCCCGCCGATGAGATTACCATGGCAACTGCGTTACGCAAAGCAGGCTACCGAACCATGTGCGTGGGTAAATGGCATCTGGGGCATGCCAAGGAAGCGTTTATGCCCACCTCGCACGGTTTTGACGAGTATTTCGGGCTCCTTTACAGCAACGACATGATACGCCCGTGGGTGAATACCGACAAACCTTTGTCTTTGTATCGCAACACCGAGGCAATAGAGCATCCGGTGAATCAAAATACGCTGACCGTGCGTTACACAGGGGAGGCCGTACGGTTTATCAAAGAAAATGCCTCCCATCCTTTCTTCCTCTATGTGCCGTATAGCATGCCCCATCTGCCGC
>SKQZ01000393.1 GCA_007118765.1 Candidatus Hydrogenedentota bacterium | reverse complement strand
TTGCTCGCATTGACAGGCCCGCCGCACAACAGCGTCTCCCAATTTATGCCGGCTGCAACGAAGAGGGATTGCTATGTGCGCTTCCCGCGGTGCATAGCGTGGGTATTAAGACTATACAATATAATCTTCTCAATGCTGATTTCAGCGAAATGGCCGAAAAAGTATCCGCCTTCGATGCCGCGCTGATTGCACTGGTTACAGATGAGCCGGGGCGATTACTGCCCGAAGGGCCGGACGATTTCGAGCAAACCAATTGCGACCGTATCACCCGATTCGATATCGCGGGTCAAATAGGCGAAGGCAATGGTGCTGCTGTTCCCGACATATCGCGCATGACAGGCTGTTCATCAGACACCTCACTTGTCGTTTCTAATGCACACGCTTTCGAACAACTGTTTCATGCTGATCCGTTGATGTCGGTGCGTCAAACCACATTACTGGCGCCACAGTGGCCTCAACCGTCGGAAATCGTCACCATTAAAAATATCGCCGCACATTATGGGCAGGAGAATTGGCAGGTACACGTGGCGTGTCCGGACTGGCGCCCGGCATCCGCAAATGAAGCCGTAACATTTGTCCATAAGTTTTTGCTGTACCGCGCTGCAGGCGCCTCCAGCGTTGGCATAGACGCGCATGCAGTGGCTGCAAATGGTGATGTGCATCCGTTAATGTCATACTTAAACGGATTGGCATTACGCTTTGAGTCCCAGACATACGTGGGTTCGTTGCCCGCGGAAGACGACCGTTATGCGCTGGTTTTTCGCCACGGGTCGCATTGGCTCGCAGCACTGTGGAGCAACGGTGGCCCCGGTACTGTCGCCGTACCCGTGGATGGCGCTGTTTCTCTGGAATTAACCGACGTATTTGGCAACACCCTCTTGCTGCCGTCCACTGAAAACGGCGTACTTGAATTGTCTGTGGGAAACGACCCACTCTATTTGACCGGCATTGGCGGTGTCACGCTCGGGCGTGCAGCCCTTTCTCGTGTTACCGGCCTTTGTGAAGCGATATTGGAACAGCCTGAGTTTCGTGAGCATTTGCCCAACGGCATGCTGGACCTGATAGAAGGCATTAGGGAGGAGCCACGCGGCGCAGGCAGCCGCCTTCGTTTCCTTGAATTGCTTCGCGTCCTGCCACAAATTGAAGAACTATGGCATACAAGGCGCCTACAGCGAGAAGTTGCCGTGCCTGCTCTAATCAACATTACCGAACTGATTCGTGCGCTGTGTCTGGTAGAGGAAGACCGTGGTGAGCGATTCCTGGAGCCTCTGCCGGACACGTTGGCAAGAGCAGAAGAACTACAATCGCTCTATTTGACGGGGAGCGCCGGAACAGCACAGGCACGCGAGCGAGGCGATTGGATCCTCAGTGAGGTGCGTAGGCTTATTGAGGAGGCCAAATCGCTGGACGAGGCAGGCCTGAAGATTGAGGCCTGTGCCGTTGGCGCTTTTGCGGAATGGCGCGCCCATTGTCTGGCCCATGCCGCCCACGCGGAAGCAGCGCCGGAGCCCATGACAGAATTACACACATTTGTGCTGCCGGAACCTGAAGACGAGCCTTCAACAGAAGATACCGAGGCAGATGACGAAAAAGAACCTGTTGAACCTGAACCCGAACCGGAAGACGATGACGACGCGGAAGATGCCGACGAGAAAGAGCCTGACGAAGCGCCCGAATATGTTGAACTGACGCACACCGTTTCGTCCGGGGAAAGCCCCTACAGTATTGCCAGAAAGCACGGCGTTTCCCTTGACAACCTGCTTGAGTGGAATAACCTCCGACGCAATGCCATCTTGCGGATAGGACAAGAACTCATCATTCGGGTTGACCCGTAACAAAGAGCCACGATACCCATTTTTTTATCGCATCAGGAGATGTCTGCAGCGCGGCTGAACTTCGGGTTGTCACCGGCAATTACGACGGTTACTTCGCCGCGTATGGTCTGCATATCCTCGAACGTGCCGATTAGATCGGACAGATAACCCCGGTGTACTGATTCGTATTGCTTGGTTAATTCCAGACACACCGCCGCCAAGCGGTCGCCAAGCACATCATGCGCATCCTGCAATAACCGTACAAGCCTGTGAGGCGACTCAAACAGTACGATGGTATGGGGTAATGCCTTTTCTTGTTCCAAAAACCGTTTGCGTGGGCCGGGCTTGCGCGGCGGGAACCCTTTGAACGTGAACGATGCGCCGGGCAGACCGGAGGCAACAAGAGCGGTTGTAACCGCGCTGGGGCCGGGGATAACTTCGATTTCATGGCCGGCCACACGGCACGCATTGATAACGCGATACCCGGGATCGCTTACTGCGGGCATGCCGCCATCACTGCACAAGCCCACATTCTTCCCGGCATCCAGCAATCCGAGTATGCGTTGCACTACCCGCTCTTCATTGTGTTCATGACATGAGAAGCGAATGGGGGGCGATGGCAGTGCATAGCGTTCATAGATTCTGCGCGTAATCCGTGTATCCTCCGCTGCCACGGCGTCCACCTCAGACAAGACACGGGCCGCCCGCGGGGAAAGGTCTTCCAAGTTGCCGATGGGCGTTCCGATGACATATAACGTGGCCATCTGTTCAGATCGCTTCCATTTGCGGACGAATCACATCGGCATCAACACCCGCCATTGCCTCACGCAAACGCTCGAACATACGGTCGTCATCATAAATGCCCACAATCGCACCGCCGGAACCCGCGAGCTTCGCACTGGCGCCCACCGCCTGTGCCTGCCGCACCATGGC
>SKQZ01000388.1 GCA_007118765.1 Candidatus Hydrogenedentota bacterium | reverse complement strand
TTACCTTGCCCCAGGGCATTGGCCCGTTCTTCATGGCCGTGGCGCTGGCCTATAATCTGAGTTTGGGCACACAAGTGTTGGCTGAGGTGGGGGAGGAGGTGCACAATGCACGGCGCACCATTCCGCTGGCTTTGTTTATCGGCGGCGCTATCATTCTCGTCTTCTACATCGTCGTGGCGGGCGTTTTCCTGCGCACCGTACCCTATGACCCGGAAGCCTACATCGCCATGCAGGCGCCTCTTACGGAATCTGCCGCCGTGTTTCTGGGCCCCGGCGCGCTGCTGTTCCTGAACATCGCCGCAATCAGTGCGGGATTGACCAGCTTGAACGCGGCCGCAACAAGCCTGCCGCGCGAATTATTCGCGCAAGCGCGGGATGGCGTACTGCCCTTTTGGTTCGCCAAGATACACGCGCCCACGGGCAGCCCCATGAATGCCGTAACCGCTTTCTTTCTTGTTTCCATCGGCCTGACCCTATCGCCCATAAGCGTGTCCTTTTGCGGTTACATGGTGGCGGTGGGCATCATGCTGCTCGCCATTCCGGTGTCGCTGGCCGCGTTGCGTCTGCGCAGCCACTACCCCGAACGCTATCAAGGCGCCTATGTGCGGTTTCCAGGGCCCGTGCTGTGGATATGCGCCATCCTGGCGGTACTCTGTTCGCTGGGCTTTATCGTCTTAATCGCCATTGAAGCGCCGGTCGTGCTTGTGCTATATATCATTTCCACACTGCTTATCAGCGGTGGGTATTGCTACGCCCGCGCCTACCGCGCACGACAGGGAATAGATCTCGTCGCCCGCGCCAAGGAAATTCCCGGCAGCGACGAGACCGTAACGGCGGAACCTTAAACAGATATCAAAACTCATTAGAAATGTCACATGGTCACACAACAGCTGAAGATTGCCGTCAACAGCCTCCTGCGTAAGATCGGGTATCAGATCACCCGTTATCCGCCTGTTGAACCCGCCTTTTTTCTTCGCGATTTTGATGACAACGACAAGCGCATTTTTGAAACGGTTTCGCCCTATACAATGACGTCACGGGAACAGGTGTATTCCTTAACCCACGCTGTTGAGTACGTCATACGACATGACATCCCCGGCGATTTTGTCGAATGCGGCGTTTGGAAGGGCGGCAGTTCGCTCGCCATTGCATTGACACTCCTGCGTCTTGGGGACACGTCCCGACATCTCTACTTGTACGATGCGTTTGAGACGGGCTGGCCCGAACCGCATGAGGTGGATGGAACAACGGACGGGCGCACACCCCAACAGATATGGGAGGAGTTGCTCGCTCAGGGCGGCACGCCGGAAACGCTACTGGCCACACGGCAACCTGTTTGTGACTTGATGGCGTCCACGGGCTATCCCATGGACAAGATTCATGTAATCATGGGACACGTGGAAGACACAATCCCTGAGCAGGCGCCTGATACCATCGCCTTGCTGCGTCTTGATACGGATTTTTACGAATCCACACGGCATGAATTGCAGCATTTGTATCCGCGCCTGTCGCACGCCGGCGTCTTGATTATTGACGATTACGGTGCATACAAAGGCTCTCAGATGGCAACAGACGAATACTTTGAAGAGCACAAGGTGCGTGTCCTGCTCCACCGGGTTGATCCCCACGGATACCGCGTGGGCGTAAAGACGTGAACGGGATATTCTCAGATCATGCCGTTGACGCATGGGTTCCCATACTGTATACTGCCCTCCGTCCCATTGGAACCAGCAAATGGAAGTGCGCCTTATGACACAGTCGTCCTATAAGTTGGCGGGAATTGCGCTTGTATGTGGCATCGCGGTTGGTTTGGGCGGCGGCATCACAATCGCCCACATTCGTGACGAATTGGCGGCCGAAACCGCCTCGTCCGATGCACCGCAACAGCATGTATCGGCTGAGTCAACGGATTTGCCCGGCGAAGGTACGCCGCTTCCTGCCCATCCAACGTCAACAAGCGAACCTGAACACAACGATGCCATAACGTTGCAACTGTCACAGCCGGAACCGACGCTCGTCGTAAACGTTGGCGGGGCGGTCAACAGGCCGGGCGTGTATACATTCGCGGAAGATGCACGCGTTCATCACGGCATTGCGGCCGCCGGGGATACCACCGACAACGCCGACCTCTCAGACATTAACATTGCCGCACGGCTTATGGACAACACATCACTGTATATCCCATTTAAAATGCTCAGGCATGGAGGCGACGATTCGTTGGTGGCACGACGCACGCACAGTGCTTCGGAAACCAATCCGGCGCGGTATACGCGCAGTGGCTGGGCATACGGCAGACCGCCGGGCGTTCCAAGCGACACCCGCCCCGCACAAGCCCCCGAAATAGAACCCGACCCTGCCGATGACACAAGGACAGCCAAAACTTCAACATCTGGTTTGATTGACATCAACAACGCTTCCACCACGGAATTGCAGGAGCTGCCGGGCATAGGCCCGAAAATGGCGGAACGGATTGACGCCTATCGCCAGCGCCAGCCATTCGGAAGCGTTGAAGAACTGACTGCGGTGCATGGTATCGGGCCCAAAACTTTGGAGGCGGTGCGCGACTTGGTGGTAGCCCGCTAGTCCGCAAATTTCACCGGTATTCTGTTGCGCCTGCGCATGTTACGCCATCTCAGGCACTTTGCTTGCCCGCCGACTTCGACGTGTAATAACACGCTGTCAGCCGGCGGCCTGCGCAAAACACCTGCTCTGGCGCAATCTTCACAGGCTCACGACGAAACCTGATGAAATAT
>SKQZ01000077.1 GCA_007118765.1 Candidatus Hydrogenedentota bacterium | reverse complement strand
TGTGAAGATTGCGCCAGAGCAGGTGTTTTGCGCAGGCCGCCGGCTGACAGCGTGTTAGTACACGTCGAAGTCGGCGGGCAAGCAAAGTGCCTGATATGGTGTAAGATGCGCAGGCGCAACAAAAATCTTGTGAAATATCCGGGTTAGGGCCGGCATACAAAGTCAAGTACCATTTTAAGGAGCAAACGATACAAATGAAACGCACAGGCTTTACGCTTATCGAGTTATTGGTGGTAATCGCCATCATAGGCATTCTGGCTTCCATTTTGCTGCCCGCCCTTGCGCGTGCCCGGGAGGCAGCGCGCCGCGCAAGTTGTCAAAACAATTTGCGACAATGGGGGCTTCTCTACAAGATGTATGCCAATGAGGCGCCCGGCGAGAAGTTTCCGCCGCTGCAATTTGAGTTGGGTTGCGGCGACCGGGCATGTCTGGCTTTCGGCCCCCTGTTTGATGTGGTGTATCCCGAGTACCTGACAGATGCGGCCATTCTTTTTTGTCCATCCGATCCGATGGATTCGCTCCGTAACCATGTGGACGACGCAGGCAATCTTACCTTGTTAAACAAGGTGGACGGCAACGGAAACGAAGGGGTTGAGGGCATTGACGGCAGTTACAGCTATTTTTCCTATGTCTTTGACCGGTGCGGCGAGAATGACCCACAACGGGAAGTCGGCATGCTGAACGACGAAAACGTGCTGGAGGTTATCGGGTTGAGTGCGCCGCCAGAGGGATTTGATACGGCGCCCGCACAGTTCCTCGGCACATGGTGGAGTCTGTTCCGCGCTACCCGCGGACTTCGTTGCGACGATGATCGGGCTACGTTTCGCGCACGGGCGGATGAAGACCGCCGTGTTCGTGACGGCCACGGCAATGCGGGCGGCGACATCGTTTATCGGCTTCGCGAAGGTGTTGAGCGTTTTTTGATTACGGACATCAACAATCCCGGCGCCAGTGCGCGGGCACAAAGCAATATCTGGATCATGCTGGACAATGTCTCCACCGATGCCCAGCGCTTTAATCATGTACCCGGCGGCAGCAACGTGCTGTACATGGACGGACATGTGTCTTTTGTGCGTTATCCGAGTGACGACACCCCTGTGACGCCGGTAATGGCCGCCGTGATGCACATCTGGAAGTATCGGGTGTCGGGCGGGTAAGCCGCTTAACCCGAATAGGCCGCGGGATTACGGATGCAACAGCGTTTCAATGGCCCGCATCAGGACATGCTCCGTTTCGGGGGCTACGCTGCTGGCCTGTTCGCTTGTTTCATATCCACCCTCATCATAGGCGGCTTCCGTGCCGATATACCCCATGGCGTAGTCGCCGTAAGCCGCCATGGCAACAAAAAGGTCCGGCCGCATTTCCTTCGCCGCCAACTGGTACTCCACAAACAACTCGCCCGGCATGTGCAGAATGCGTGCGTCGCCAAGGGCCAGACAGGCGATGTCTGTCTCTTTGCCCGCCTCGCACCGCCGCAACCACGCCAGACGACGTGCGTTACCACCGGCTTGGGCCTGCTTGTCCGGACACCGCAACGCTTCTTCCAGCGTGTCTATGGACAGCCACGGCGCCGGCGGTATTGCCGTCGGAACCACTTGCCACGACACTTCTGCAGCGGTGATGGGAAAACGCTCGGTCGTTTCCCATGCGCGGCGCATGCCATCGGCGAGCCGTTCTGCCAGCGTCAGCCGGTTTTCAGGGGCGCCATCATTATATTTGCCCGCGCCGATATTGCCGCCCGCGCCGGTAAAATAGATGTGGAGCGCATCGGGAACGGCCAACTGTCGGAGAAACCGCGCCACGCCGGGAAAGTCGGGATTGGGGATGCCGGTACGGTAATAGCTCTGCGGGTGGCATGCATAATAGCTCAAGACGGCAAGGGGCGTATCCTCATTCCAGAAACTGATGACAGATACTGCGGGGTCAATCACGCCCTCAGGTTCGGCGCGCAATGCCGGGTCGCCGCAGGCGGTAAAACGCATGGCGCGCACCTTGCCGTTTTCATCCATGATGCGACGGTTGGAAGCCACCTGCCGCACTTCGGCTTCGCCCATGCCGACGTGAGTCACCGGCTCGGCAGTATCCAGGGCATCGCCCACCACCACCGTCAACTGCGCCAGTACATCGCGCGCAAACGCGCTGTCGTACCGTCCGACGGGCATGTCCTTTTCTTGTAATATGCGTTCTGCGGAGAAGTCGCAACCGGGCGCGTCGTGTTGGTGTACGGTATGTACCGCCACGCGGTCGGGTGTGGTACGGGCGCCCTCCGCCAGCACCTCCCGAAAGGCATCATGACTCTTGTTGCCAATGCCGATCCAGTCAATGGCGCACAATACGATGGGCGCATCCGCGCCCTTCAGCACCACGCCCCGGGCGCGCAAACTCATGTCCCATGTTTGGACAACGTCGCCATACGCCATCGCGGCGCCCAGCGGGGGCGTAACATCCATGTCAAAGGTTGCAAGGCGCAAGCCGTCGGATGCCGACGCGGTTGAGAACAGGACAAACGCCACAACACACACAGACAGGGAAATAACTCTGTTAGGACTACTGTGCACATGCCGCATAAACGGTCTCCTTAATACGACCAGCGGGTCTCGAGAAAATAGTGGGACACGCTTGGTATCTGTTGAACGTCAACCGCGTGTTTTAACAACAATCACGGCGAGCACAAAGGGAATGATGGCAATAAACCACCACTTATGCGTAACGACAAATTGATATATGTCAACAACACTTATATCCACCGTTTCTCCTTT
>SKQZ01000114.1 GCA_007118765.1 Candidatus Hydrogenedentota bacterium | reverse complement strand
CCGCAGTCCCGCAGGATTTCAAGGCATTGGCGAATGTTATCGGCATTTACACCGTCGCCTATGGCACAATGGCTTACGGCGATACCCGTTTGCCCGCCGCGCACTGCCGCCGCCAAAGATTCGCTTACATCCTTAATGTGTACATGCTTGATGCGGTCTTTGAATCGGTCGCAAAAGGCCACGGGATCCTGACCGGCAATATAGGAGTTGCCCGTGTCCAGATTCAATCCAAAACAAGGACTGTCCGAGAAGGCCAGCATTTCTGCGAGCCGGTCCGGATTTGTCGTGAAGTATCCATGCACCTCAATGTTTACGGTTAGCTCGTATGCCTCCGCCGTCCGGATAATCTCCTTGTAAAGGCGTTGCATCTGCGCCATGGCTTCTTCGTCGGTGAACCCTTCGGGCTTGTGCAGACCGTCGGTTGTGGCCACGCAGTCACAGCCGGCATGTTTGGCCCAGGGCAACGATTTGAGCACATAGGGCAGACCGCGGGCCGGGCCGTCCGCTCCCGAAAGCGGGAATGCCGCGTCCACCTGCGAAAACCGGACGCCGTACTCCGCCATTTTGCGGCGCAGCAACATGGGGTCTTCATATAACGCCACATGGGGCTGGTATCCAAGCCCATGTATCCAGCTGACGCCGTCAATCAGCCCGCATTCGATGTAATGCACGTCATTGGCCTGTGCCCATTCCAAACACTTCTCGAAGCTGCAGAAAGCGCTGTTAAACGCATCGGTATGGAATCCGATTCTCATACATTGTCCTCCTTGAAAGTTGACATCCCGGATGGTTGCATAGGATATAATGTGTTAGTATATACGCTGTAAGCCAAACAGGCAAATTGTTTGCGGAACCGGCGGGACTTATAAAAAAGCGCCATTGTCACACGAGGAAATGTGTCATGTTGTATATGGGCTATATTATCGTGGCGGTACGGGAACTGGTGGCGCCCTCGGGCCGTTCCGATGAAGCGGGCGTATTCAAAGGCAGCGTGAGTCGGCCCCGATCAATCAGCACCTATATGATGGGCGGCGGCATTGTGCTTGGCCTCATCGGGTTGGTCCATGTGAATTTGTTGATTCTGTTGCCGGGCGCCCTGCTGTTTTGCATGGGCGTACTTGTTGCCGTTTTTGAGGCCATTTTCGAGCCATAAGCCGTGGCACTGCGTCGCCTTTGTCTCATGACGCCTGTCGCACAAACGTAGTGGCTACACGCCAACCCGTTCCGCCCAGGCATTGTACGCGGCGTCCATGTGTGCGACGCGATCCGGGTGGTCGCCGGCGAGATTATTGATTTCCGTACGGTCTTTCTCCATGTCGTACAGTTCCCAATCTGCGTCACCATCTGCAACCAGCTTCCATTTGCCGTCGCGAATGCCTTTGTTCCCCAAGTGTTCCCAGAACAGGGGGGCGTTACGTTCGAGCGGGTCGTTCGCAAACGCAGGCGCGAGGCTTATGCCTTCAAGCGGGATTATCTCGTGCCCGTTAAACGTTTCAGGGTACTCCGCGCCCGCAAGGTCCACACAAGTAGCCATGAAATCAATGATATGTCCCATTTGATGGCGCAGCGCGCCCTGCTCTTGAATGCCGTCGGGCCAGTGGGCAATGAGCGGCGTGGTCGAGCCGCCCTCGTGAATCCATTTCTTGTATTTCCGGTAAGGCGTATTGGAGGCGTTGGCCCACGCATATCCATACGCAGCGTACGTGTCGGGTTCACCGGGGAACACTTCGGGCGTGGTGCCGCCGCGCGCAAAATAGCCGTGCCGCGTATCCTGACCTTGGATGATTTCGGCGCAGCCGCCATTATCAGAAAGGAACAGGATAAGTGTATTGTCAAGGCGGTCGGTATCCTCCAGTGCCTTGATGATGCGGCCAATGCCTTGGTCCATGCGATCCACCTGTGCGGCGTACACCGCCATGCGATGGATCTCCCATTCCTTGTGTTCCGCCTCTTCCCAAGGCGGTACGCGTTCGTCGCGTGCTGTTAGCGCCCACTCCGGCTTAACCAGTCCGTCGTCAATCATGCGCTCGTACCGCTGTGCACGCATTTCGTCCCATCCCATGCGGTACACGTCCTTATACTTTTCAATGTCTTCGGGCAATGCATGTAGCGGCCAATGGGGGGCAACATGGCCGGTGTACAAGAACAACGGCTTGTCCGGGTCTGCTTCGGTGATGAATCGGGCGGCTTCGTCATTGATCGCGTCTGTATAATAGAAGTCGTCGCCGGGTTCGATAAATGTGTTGTCGCGCATCAGGCTGACGGGCGTGAAGAAACTGCCGGCGCCTGACAACGTGCCGAAGAACCGATCAAAACCGCGTTGCAACGGCCAGGTGCCGTAGTGCAGCGTCGGTTCCGGGTCGCGGTATACATAATGGGTTACGTGCCATTTGCCGGACATTAACGTCGTATACCCCGCGCCGCGCAAGACCTCGGCAATAGTTACGCAGGATTCATTGAGCCGCCCGCGATAGCCCGGTTCACGGCCGCCGGGCCCCACCATGCTGCCGATGCCGGCTTGGTGGGGGTAAAGACCGGTCAACAATGCTGCACGGGTTGGGCAACAGCGCGCGGAATTGTAAAATTGCGTAAAACGCAAGCCATTTGCCGCCAGGCGGTCAAGGTTGGGCGTATCAATCTCGCCGCCGTAACAGCGCAGATCGGAATAGCCCATATCGTCCGCCATAATAAGCACGATGTTCGGCGGGTTTGATTCTGTTGCCTCTGCGGACAGCCGTGACGCCGGCAGCGTCATTGCCGCGGCTCCCATGCCAACCTGTTGCAAAAAGTCCCGTCGTTTCATCTGTATCTCCTTGTTTTTGCTGTGTTGTCTACGAGCATAGTCATTTCAGCGCACCACATTCAAGGAAAGGGGCGTTTGCAATTTTTTGGAGTACGCGATCACTCATTGGGCTTCATAGTATCGGTAGACGAATCGTCCTGGCGGCGCTGCGTCGCCGTACAGTGTGAAGTCCATGATATCGCCTTCATGCTGCATGTTGTCCGCCCATTTGAACCGGATATCCAACGCGTCGTCCGTCAATCCCAACGCTGCGCGGGGGATGGCCACATGCATCTGATTGCCCGCCATGTGCCACGGCACACGTGCCGCTTCCGTCCAGTTCCAGCCGTCCTCGCTCGATTCCAGCAGCGCATACTCTTCATCGGGCGATACGCGGTTGAGCATGTAGTTAAACCCTTCCCAGCCCGTGTCCGCCTTGCCGTCGGTGTTGACAAATAATCGCATCCATGCGGAGCCCTCAGGAGATGTCAGCGGTTCCGAAGTTTCCACATAGAAAAACAGCGTGTCCTCGTCATGGGCGACCTTGCAAAGGGTGATGTCATTGCGGCCGGTCGTGTCAACATAGGGGCCCGCGTCAGCGAATCCCGGGTGATCCCGGTGCGTTGTGCTGCCGCGATGGTTGTGAAAGTCAGGAACGATGTCCTGCCACTGTTCAAAGCCATTGTTCAAGTCAATGGTTCGGGATGGTCCCGCCGGGGGCTGTGGCCGTGCGCCTTTGTACTTGCGGATATAATGCACCATCTGGTAGTAGTAGGTGTCCCAATGGCCGCCGCGCATGGGCTCAATGTCGCGACTGTCTTCGTGGTCAAACTGGTCCACGAACATCACCGGTTCGCGTATTTCGTTAAATTCGTCAAATCGCATGGCGATCCATTCGTTCCAGCCGGTGATGAAAATAAAGCGGGGATCCACCTCAAGCGCCCGCGCCCATTGTTCCATAAAGTTAAAGCCATACCATGTGGCATTGGGGCGGGTGTCCCAGCGTCCCCCGTGGAAACTGCGGCCGTGTGCGCCTTCTTCGGACAGCGAACCCAAACGCCCGTCCACGGCATTTTGCGCCACGCCCACCGTCATCTGCTCCGCTTCGCCGCGGCTGTTGTGGTACACGTGCTGGGGATGTACTTCAAGCCAGCCCCATTGATCGGGGCCGTCGGGGCCGGTGAAGTAAGAGGGTACGGGCTTGCGAAAGGTAAAAAAGTCTTTTATCTCATCGTCCACTTGGGCCGGGTCGGCCAGTATCAACGGCTTGTCATCCCATCGGAACCAGAGGTCTTCATACAACCCCGGTTCGTACAGGTCGCGGTAAAGCTCAAGCGCCGTGGAACGGGGATCCCAAAAGGGACACAAGAAGGCAATCTGCGGCGCTTGTGTCCCCTGTTTTCGTGCTTCCGAAAAGGCTTCGCATAACGCCATGTAATAATCGCGGTAGGTATGCCGGTTTGTAACGTCAAAAATGACCACGTCCACCTGAGCATCGGCCAACATGCGCGCATGACGCCGCAGTACCCAGGGGTCATCCGACAAATAATAGCCAAAGAGCGGCTCGCCCCAATAGTGCATGGCACGCATGGGACCCCAGGCCGGATGCTCCTTGTCTTTCATGGCCTCCGGGTGTTCGGCGAGTATTTTCGTTACGTCATGTGGCCCGCCGTTTACATGCGAACCCATCCACAAAAAATAAAACAGGCCGATGGTTCTGTCCTCGCGTGGCGGCCCCACGTCATCATGCAGATTTACCGCACGGCCCAGCATATCCACGGCTTCCCATGTGTCGCTCATAAGCGGTGACGTTACTGCGTTTGTTTCCGCATGTGCTACCGTAACGCAGCATAGCGGTGCCAATATCATGGCTGCAATAAATCCGTTAAACATTATTCTGGTTTCCTTTCAACCGTGGCTTTGTGTATAGACCGTGTTGTCGAATCCTTGTTTCCTGTTCTTGGGAGATTGTAGGGGAGTGCGCCATACAACAACAAGTTCTGTCAACAGCATAAACTCATGCCGGTATGTAATGCCTTGCGTGGTGTCGTGTTGCACAGCTGTGCGACAATACCCGGGGAATGGGGTGTGCATGTGTCCAGCCACAATTATCCGGTGTGGGTGGCTTGATTGTCGTTGCACATGGGTTGTAGTATAGGGTGCATGCGGGATATAATTGTTCCAACGAGTTTGATTTGTGCGGGGTGGACAAATCCGTACACAGTAAACACTTGACTTTTTTGCATAAAATATCGCAAACTAAGTATCATTAACAGGCTTGGCTACGATAGTGGATATCGTGGCAGCGGCGTTGTGTAGTTGGGTACTTGGCGACAAGGAAAGGCTTACCAACATGCCTAAGGTGTATTTGTTAGCGACAGTGGTTGCGTTGGCGACAGCGGGAATGATGTTGAGCGGGTGTCCGCATACAACGGAGGTGCAACCGAATCCGCAATTTGAAGCCACCCCGGAGCGTGGCGATGCGCCGCTGAAAGTGCATTTCAATGATGTCACAAGAACAGGGCGGTCGCCCATCCGCGCATGGCATTGGACATTTGGCGATGGCGCCATCGGCACCGGCCCCAGCCCCGTGCATGAATACAGGTCGTCCGGTGTCTATACGGTTACGTTAAGAATCACCACGGGCGAGGGCGAATTCACAATTCGCAAGGAAGACCTGATAACCGTGCTTCCCGGGGGCAGTCTGCAGCAACCTGATCCCGATACGCTGTCGGTCAGTGCGGAGGGTGTGACCATTACGGTGCCGGACGCGTTGAGAAATTCAGTCAGCTTTGGCATCAGAAAGGACAATAAACAACTGGCGCCCACCACCTACGAACAGATCGTGTTGATGTCGGAAACGTTCGTAATAAATACAGGCGGCAAGTCCAGGGAACTCTTTGTATACGACGCATGGGACCGGCCGGTTCCCACCATTATTTCCATGCCGCTGCTTGACAGATTGCCCGTGCCGGTGTTGGACCCCGCAGCGTTGATGTTGTTGGCCCGCCTTCCCGATGGGCGCACCATCCCCATTCCGGGCAATGTGAGGCAGAATCGGTTCGAAGCCTCCGTATTGCGGATGCCCTCGAAAGCGCGTTATGCCGTGGCGTTGCGTCCGGAAACAATCAGCGAGACGTCCAAGTCGCTGGAGGCGCTTTATAACGACCGGTTGGCAGCCACCGATAATTGGGCCGAGTATTGGCGGGCAATCGGTACGCTCACCACCCTTGAAGAAATGGCGGCGTTGCAGTTTGGGGACATCAATATCCCCGCGTCTTTTGAGCGGCGCGATTTCAGCGAGTCCAAGTTGGATGAGGCGGGGGCGACGTTCCTGGCTGTTGCAAAGGCCGTACATAACCTGCTGGCAGAATCGGAAATGCGTGTGCCTACGTTGGTGATGCAGAACGACTGGCAAGGCGGCACTTATCACAACGCTGTTTTGTTTAATATGTATCCCCAATACAGTTATGACATTGATAATGTGGGTCAGCGCAGTTATTACGATTACTCTTTCGGCCATGTGGTGGTGGACCCGGCGCAACTGCTGGCCATTACGGTGCGCAATGCGCGTATCGCCGCCGGAGACCCTGACGCCATAGATGTGAAACAGCGGCTTTCGGCGGCCAGCGCCATTACCGAAGCCATTACCAAAAGCACCTATGCCGGATATCAAATACCGCGCATAACCACAACCGGCGGCGGGCCGCTCAACCTGCCGGTCCCCGCGGACACGTTGCCAAGCGGACAGGTGCGCCCGGTTGATTTCATGGAGGCGTTGCTTGATGGCGCCCCCATTTATCTGGCGCAACGTGTCGAAGATTTTCTGCTTAATACGGATGTAGACCCGGAAGATTTTGACCTTGACCTTGAGGTTGGCGAATTACGGAAATTGGGACGTGGATTTGACGCCAATGAGTATGCGCTGTTGTCTGCGCCGCTTTTCTTTCCCTACCGCCCGGACATGTCGGGCTATAGTCTGTCGGGGCAGGACTTTTTCTGCTATTTGCATAATGACGCCGATTTCGAGGAGCCGCTTGTATTGTTAATCGGGGTTATTGAGGCTATTGCAGAGGAAATTGAGGACTACCTTGAGGATGCTTTCTTCCCTGTGGACTTTGCACAGGCGTTTGTGGGACTCCTTACCGTGCTGGACGAGGCTGTAATCGAAGCGTTAAATGAACAGGAAGAGGTCACGGATCCCGAGTCCAAGAACCTAAACGATTTCTACTGGAAATATCTGAAAGACCGTGCGTACATCAACAGCGGCGAAGCGCTGTTGCGTCCCAGCGATGTATATCGTCCCCCGTTCTCGTTTAACGAGGACAGATTTGACGCGGACAGTCTGTTGCATGTGCAGATTGACAGTGCTACGGATGAATTTGTGCTGGACCCCGAAGACCATGTCGCACTCAAGGATGTGATGCCGATGAGCGGACGCGCTGTTGTTATTGACGCAAACTCTCTTACCAACGAACTCGCATTGACCTTCAATACCGGCGACTGGAATCTTGACGATGATGGATATGGCCCTGCCGTGGCCGTGTTCAAAGAGGGCAGCACAGGCATTGACCTGTCAGACCCGCCCAACGTTTACCGTGATTATGAAGTGCGTGACACCAACGGAAACGGCGTGAACGACACCATTATCGTGCGGCGGTTGGGACGCCGGGAACAAGATGATCCGGATTGCGTGAACCGCGTTATTGTCATCATTGGCAATCTTAACTATGAGGACCTCAATGATATTGCCATAACGGTGACTGCCTATTCGGATCTGGTTGTGCCGGAAGCCGAACTTATCAAGCGGTATGTATACGCTTGCGATCCCTTGTACGAGTATTCTTTGCAGCGCACCTACAACCTTCATGAAGAGCGTGTAACCGCCTTTATTTTGAACATGACATCGGGAGCATGGCGGAGTGCGAACGATGTATATGAGACGGTGTGGGAGCATGAGTTGGCTGTTATTGAACCGCATAACGTGCGTGAAAACACAGCCATGCTCTTGGTTTCGGGCGGCAGCATTGGCCGGGGCGTCAGCGGCACGGAGCTCGCCGTTATGGCGGAGCTGGCACGTTCTTCCGGTACGATAGTGGCGGTGCTTGCCGGCGTACCAAACCAACCGCTGTCCTTCGCCGGAGAACGACGTACGCGGCGGGAAGACGCCATCATTGCCTACAGTTACGACAAGTACATGAACAGTGTGGAGGCGGGTGAACCCGAGCCGACATGGCCCGTATTGTTGCCCATGACCCGCGCTGCCGTACGTGCGCTGGACACCATACAAGACTTCATGGCGGAAAAACCCGGAGAAGTGCGTGACATTGACAATTTCGTGGTGGCGGGCGCTTCCAAACGCGGTTGGACCACGTGGCTCACGGCGGTTGCGGAAACCGCCCATGCCCAGGTATTGGGCCGTGAAGCGCGTGTGTCTGCCATAATTCCCATGGTGATTGATGTATTAAATATGCCGGTGCAAATCGAGCACCACTTTAATGCGTACCGCGGATATCCGTTTAACGATCCCGCGAATAATATCATTGGGGGCTACTCCCGCGCGCTCAGCGATTATGTTGAGTTTGACATTTTTAATCGCTTCGATACCAACGGCGGACAATCACTGCTGGAAATTGTGGATCCCTATTCCTACCGCGAAATCCTGACCATGCCCAAACTGATTGCCAACTCCACGGGCGACCAGTTCTTCCTGCCGGATTCGTCCAGATTTTACTTTGATGATTTGCCCGGCTCAAACTTCCTGCATTATGCGGCCAACACAGACCACAGTCTGACCAGCGGCATCATGGTAGACTTTGATACGCTTGAAACCATACTGGCCTTTTATCGGGCCCACGTGAGAAACATGAGCCGCCGCACGACGCAACCTGTGGTATTGCCGACTTATAATTGGGAGTATCTGGAGGACCAAACGGAGATCGTGGATGGCGTGACCAGGAGGTTTGCGCGCATCAAGGTGACGGCGGACACCATGCCGCGTGGCGGCATGATTAGAGCGTGGCGCGCCTATGCTCCCACACACCGCGACTTCAGGCTTGAATCCTCGCAACCGCCGCTCTGGCAGTCCGAGTGGATTCCGTATGATCCGGATGAAGGCGGTTGGATTATTAGAGCGGAAATCCCCCGTACCGGATGGCGGGGCTTCTATGCGCAGCTGCGTTTTGAAGGATCGATGCCGGGTGCGGACTTCTTGTTTACGACACCTGTGCGGGTGGTGCCTGAAGGCAGATATCCCGCGCCGCATCCCGACAGGGATTAAGGCAGCGACGAGAGAAGATATCAAGGCCCGGCGTGTTCAGGCGAGCATGCCGGGCGTTCTCTTTGGTAGGTCTGACAAGACAAACGCATGTCAAGGTTGTGGTGCAATAGCGGGTCAGGTCGCTTTGAGGGTAACCGCCATCATGCGGGCAAGCCCGAACTGTCGCGCCGCGTTGCCTTGGTTTACGGCGATTTCAAGGCGACCGCTGCTCCCATATAACGCCAGCGGCGCACCTGCGTCAACATCGCCATAGGTGGTGTGCAGCGGAAACACATGATCACCCACGTGTATTGTGCCGCCCGGGGATGGGTGGGCTTCCTGTTCCCGTTGTATGTTTGTGACACAATTGCCAAAACGGTCTATATGGATAATGACGCCATAGCGATACGGGCCGTCACGCTTGGGCAGGGGCAGTTGCAATTGCTGAAGGGAGTCAATCGCTTCGCCCAGCGCATGGGGTTCACCGCCGTTCGCAAGCCATGCGGCGGCAGGCGCAAAAATGTCCCGGCCATGAAATGTGTTGCTAATCACCGCATTGGCATTTGTTCCGGCCTTGATTTGAAACGCCCACTCCAGTTGATGACGCAACAACCACAAGGTCATCAACCCATTATCCGGGCCAACAAAAATATGACCGCCTGCCCGTGCTGCGATGGGGCGTCGTTTTGTGCCCACGCCCGGATCCACCACCACAAGATGAACGGTGTCTTCGGGATACCACGGCATGGCGGCCTCCAGAAACAAGGCTGTCTCCAAAATGTCCTGGGGCGTGATTTCGTGGGTCAGGTCATCTATCGTTACGTCGGGGCAATGGCGTCGCAAGACCCCTTTCATGGCGGCCACATAGGGGTCGCGCGAACCAAAATCGGTTGTTAGTGTTATGATGGGCATACGCTTTCCCTTTGGAAACGGGGTGATTCTCAGCGATAAAACAGCAGTGTTGACAGCAGAGCGCCGAACAGCAGCATATCGCCCGAAATCCCCCGATACCGCTTAGTCGCATTGCATTGTGTGTCGCATCCAATCTGTCCCAAACATCCCGCCGGCTGGGCCGGTGACCAGTTCGCGCCGTTTCTTGAGCGCCACACGTCGTTGCTGTCTCCTTCCGCCGTAACACCGCCTGCCAGCCAAATCCGGTTGTCATATACGGCGGTGGCGTGTCGTGCGCGGGCAGGCCACGCCGCATTGTCCGTGACCACTTCCCATGAAACACCGTCAGATGATTTCCACACCTGTTGCAGTGGTTTGCCATTTCTGGCCATGCCGCCGGATACATAAACGGCATTTCGGAAGGTGCTTGCCGTATGTCCTTTTACCGCTTCAGGCAGCGTTCCGGCCTGTTCCCATGAAACACCGTCTTCAGAGCGCCACACATCGTTGCGGACACCTATTTCTGATGCGCCGCCAAGGATGTAAAGCATGCCATCAAAGGAAACGGCGGCATGTTCCCAACGGGGTTCCCAGCGTATGCCGGCGGT
>SKQZ01000193.1 GCA_007118765.1 Candidatus Hydrogenedentota bacterium | reverse complement strand
GTGGCGGCGTAGCTCAGTTGGTTAGAGCAGTGGAATCATAATCCACGTGTCCGGGGTTCGAATCCCTGCGCCGCTACCATACCTTAAACAGACAGGCCCTGCATGGTGTGCTGAGAAACACCGTTTTGCAGGGCCTTTTTGTATTTCCCCGTCAAACCATTATTTGTTGGCAACGTTCTTTTCTCATCAGCGCCATTTCTGTGATGACTCCCATGCCGGGCTGATATGGGACGGTCAGCTCGTGTAAAATGGTTCCATACGGGAAACGGGTGTGTTGCCGTGGCGCGTGCAAGAGAGCATAGTGTAATGCAAAAAGACGAACAAAAATCTATCCCCGATTGGGTGTGGGCCGTGCTTGCTGTTGCAGTGGTGGGTGTTACCCTGCTGCTGTTTTTTTCTGATCAGTCGCCGGAGCCCGGGCCTTCGCTTCTTTATGATGTCTCGGAATACGAGGCGGTGGAAGCCGACGATGTGCGCTATCACGAGACAGCCCGCATGGCCGTGGACTTGGAGCATCCCGCCGGTTTCGCGCCTGACAACGCGGGCGGCATGTGGGTGGTGGGCGACACGGTGGCGCTCCACCTTGATGCCGAGGGACAGGAACTGTCCCGCCATGAACTGGATGCCCGCCCCCACTGCGTGGCTGTTGCGCCGACGGGCCGGGTGTACCTCGGCATGCGCGACCATGTGGCGGTCATGTCGGATGACGGCCAACAGGAGACGTGGAAAGCGCTGAACGAGCGCGCATGGATCACCGCCATTGTGGCGGATGAGGACCATGTCTTTGTTGCTGATGCAGGCAATGCGCGTGTCCACCGTTATAGCCATGCCGGTGAATTGGAAACGGTTATCGGCGCCCGCGACCGTGAGCGCGACGTGATTGGTCTTGTGGTGCCGAGCCATTATCTGGGCATGGCGCTGGACAGCATGTCGGCCCTTTGGGTTGTCAATCCCGGCAAACTGGGCGTGGAAAAGTATCGCGCCGACGGCGCGTTGCTGACCGAATGGCATCAACCGGGTTTTGGATTGCATCAATTCCCCGGCTGTTGCAACCCCATCCATATTGCGTTCAAGAGCAACGGCGCACTGGTCACGGCGGAAAAGGGCATCAACCGGGTGAAGACGTTTGGCCCTGACCGTTCCTTTGCGGGCATTGTTGCCGCGCCGGAGCAACTGAATACAGGCTGGACCGCCGCCGACTTCCCGGCAGACCCCGCGCCCATACGCGATCTGGCCGTGGATGACGATGACCGTATCCTCGTATTGCATGGGCCGTTGCGGACGATTTTGATTTATGAGCCAAAAGATACTGGAAAGGAAGCAATATGAGTGCGGACAAAAAACCGGACCGCCGCGCGTTCTTGCGTGCCGCCGCCGCAGCAGCCATGGGAGGCGGCGTATGGATGGCCGCATCGCCATCGGCAGATACATGGGTATGGCAAATAGACCCTGACAAATGCACACAGTGCGGACGTTGCGCCACCCATTGCGTATTGAATCCGTCGGCGGTCAAGTGTGTACACGCCACCAGGATTTGCGGGTATTGTGATTTGTGCAGCGGCTATTTGCAACCCGCCGCCCCGGCATTGGATACCGGCGCGGAAAACGAGTTGTGTCCCACCGCCGCCATTACGCGGCGCTTTGTGGAAGAGCCCTATTTCGCCTATTACATTGACGAAGAGTTGTGTATCGGCTGCGGCAAATGTGTGGAGGGGTGCGGACAGTTTGGCAACGGCTCGCTGCACCTGCAAATCAAACGCGATTTGTGCGCCCATTGCAATGAGTGCGCCATTGCCATTGATTGTCCTTCGGATGCCATTGAACGGGTGCCGCTCAGCCGCGCCTACATATTGAAATACGAGGAAGACGCCGAGGACGGCGCATGAAGGGAGCGCACGTGCCAAGACTCCGTTTTTTTTGTATCCCGCGGGCCGTCTTTGTGCTGGCGCCTGTGCTGATAATGCTGTCCGGCATGGCGCAGGCGGAGTTCCGCTTCCCCATGCCCGAATTCACGACCGGCTACGAACACGCGCCCATGCATCTGCCGCCCGACGCGCTCACGCCGCCCTGGCTGGACATTGCGTTGCTGACGGTATTGCTGGCGCTCACGGCGTGGGCGGTGTTATGGCGCAGGTCGCGTCATTGGGTGTTGGGACTTTCCTTTTTCACCGTTGCCTATTTCGGTTTTTATCGGCAGGGTTGTGTGTGTTCGGTTGGTTCGCTGCAAAACGTGTTGAACGCCTACATTGGCACCGGCCATGTGCTGACCTTGTTAATTGCCGCCTTTTTTCTGTTGCCGTTGATTGCCGCGCTGTACTTTGGCCGGGTGTTCTGCGCTTCCGTGTGCCCGCTGGGCGCGGCACAGGAAATTTTCGCCGTGCATCCCGTACAGGTGCCCAAGCCGGTGGACGCGGCGCTGGGCATGTTGGCATACTTATACCTTGGCATCGCCGTCATGGGCGTGGCCATGGGCGCCGGTTTTCTTATCTGCCGATACGACCCCTTCATTCCTTTTTTCCGGCTGGGCGGCAGTTTCAACATGCTCCTTGCAGGCGGCATTATCCTTGGCGCCGGCGTTTTCATTGCCCGCCCTTATTGTCGCTATCTTTGTCCTTATGGCGTGTTGCTGCGTTGGGCTGCCATTTTCGCGCGTCCTTGGCTGAGAGATGCCCTACGACACCACCCGTCAGGACAACACCGACAGCGCTGGGATCATGCGGGTTCTCGGGTTGTGGCTGCAGGATGGCATGTGCGCGCAAGGAATAT
>SKQZ01000316.1 GCA_007118765.1 Candidatus Hydrogenedentota bacterium | reverse complement strand
TTGTCATGCGGGCTTGTCTTGATATGCAGCAACGCTTTTGGTAAGGTAGCAGTGTTTTCAAGGCACGTTGTCGCCTGTTTGGCGCATGGTTAACCGGTTATAGGAGCAACAGAAATGAAGGTGTATCGGATAGTGCATGGCATGAGAAACGTTGTTGTAATTGCTGTTGTGGCGCTTGCCATAGGCGGCGGCATGATGGCCAGTGTTGAAGAGGCTGCCGCATCGCAAGTTGTCAAGAACCCGTATGACTCTGTTGATTGGGACACGGTGAAACATTACATCGCGAATTTTCACAGCCATACGGTTTACAGTGACGGCCGCGCCGAGCCGGACCAGTTGATTTATAACTACGCTGAGGCGGGTTATCATATACTCGCGATTACGGACCATGATAATCACCACACCGTCCGCGAAGAAGACGGGGAACGCGCCACGGTTCCAACGGCATCCACCACATGGCCGTGGACAAATTGGATTAGCGAGCGGCCGTCGCAGGTGTGGCACCGGGCCGGGTTTGAGACATCCGCCTTCTATCCTGATCTCGGTGAAGAGGGCATGCTGGCGGTGCGCGGCAATGAATTGTCTTCCCATCCCCATCTTGTAAGCCTGTTCAACGACTGCGGTTATGAAGACCGTGCCCAAACCGATGATGAACGGATGGCATGCATCGGGTCACACGAGGGCTTGGGCTACTGGGCGCACCCCAGAAACTATGTGCCGGGCGGCAGTTGGGAAGAACGTTTTTTTGACACGGATGATTGGGCGATCTCCATCCAGTATTATGGCGATTATATTGCGGAAAACGACCACATGCTTGGCTTCGAGATGCAATTGGGCGATCGTACGCCACTTGAAGTTGAGTTTCTCGACCGGCTGCTCGCGGCATACTATCGCGACCACGACATTTTCTACATGGGCAGCGACGACACCCACAGTACGTCGGTATCCGGAAGCGCGACATTAACCATTGTGCTGGCGGAGTCGCTGACCGAAGAAGCAGTGCGCAGCGCATTGGAACAGGGCCATAAGTTTGTGGGAACCCGTGTGGATGTGTTCCCGGAGATAAACGCCATTATCGTGGATGACGCCGCACAAACCCTCACGGTGGACGCTGAACACCATGACGGCGTGACGTGGTTCAAAGACGGCGCCGAATACGCAACCGGCGATGCCCTTGACTATTCGGACATGGAAAACGCGGTGGTGCGGTTCCAACTGGCCGTGGATGGCGCGACGTTCTATTCGCAAGCATTCTACATTGAGTAGTCGGCCAAGGACAGGCCGCGAATCAGAACAAATGACTATTTATCGGGCTTCTGGCCCGAGAACCGGTCTTCTTCGTCGCGGAAGAGCAGGTTAAGTGTTGTAAGGCTGCCATAGGCGCGACTGATAAGCGCTTGGAACTCTGCCTTGTCCGTCGGGGAGAGGGCGTCGTGATTATTGAGTTTTTGCTCAAGAACACGCAGCTTTTCCCGAACGGCCGTTATCTTTTTGAAAAAGACCTCCAGCGGAATCTCCTTGGCCTGCATGGAAGCGTCGTGCGGGGTGAGCGTCAGTGTGCCGCCCTCCCACTTGCGGGCGATGGCGCAGTTGCCCATGCCCAGTTCTTCCATCAACACCTCGCGCAATGCGGCTTTCATTTCCTGCCAAGATTGTGCCGATAATTCCATGATAGGACCCTCTACTTGATTGGAACGTTACATTCTGCAAACGCAGCAGACCGCCGTGGCAGGGTTGCGCCTGCGAATCTTACACCATATCAGGCACTTTGCCTGCACGCCGGCTGACCGGGTCATTCGGCGGGCGGCAACAAGAACAATTTCCCTTCGCCATCTTGCAACGACACCTGCAACCCCTCCATGGCGGGGCTGGCATCCGTCAACGGCTCCTCTTCGCCTGTCCACGGGTTAAGGAACCGCACGTGCTCATGGGGCGCGTCAAACTCCACAGTCGGCCATGCGGCGTATGCGAATCGGTAATTCATCAGCATCACGGCGCGCCTGCCGTCGGCGTGTTCAAACGCACCCACCAGATAATCATGCGGCGGGTCTACAGAAGCGCGTTTCAGTGTGCGAACAGGCGAACCGCGCAACTGTTCCGCCGGATCATCATCGGGCGTCACCCGATACACGCCGGTACTGGTCAACTGCATGAGCGTCGGGCCGAGATGTTTGAGTTGCTCGTTCAGCCGTCGGGCGGCGTACCATTTGCTGGTGCGTTGGTCATCACGGGTAATAAGCGCACCGCCCTTGGGAAACTCGTCGCCGGCGGGCGTGTAATAGCAGAAATAAAGCACGCCTTTTGCGCCATACGCCAGAGAAGCATATATCTGCCAGCGCATTTGCGATTCCGTGGGATCGGTATGCGGCCCATAAGGCATGGCGTTGAAAAAATTCCAAAAGGGAATGTCATGCTCAAGCGCATGACGACGAATGACATCCAGATCTTCACAGTAGCCGTCGCGCCCGTCCCGGTCCGGCTTGAAAACAGGATAATGGTCCATACACAACATGTCCGGGTCCACCACCTCCATGAATTGGCGCACATATTCTTCGTAGGTTTCCGTACCCAACTGGCCCCACGGACTTGCGTAGCTGGGGAACAAATTGATGTATCCGAGCCGCCCCGGACGTGCGACGCGCACCGCATCCACCTGTGTGCGCAGGTGCGGGAATTCGTCGGCGCCCGGCTCGTCGCGCAGGCAATACCCCCAGCACGCGGGGCCTTCGGGCAGCGTGTCCATGTCCGTCACCCCCGGCAGCATGAC
>SKQZ01000315.1 GCA_007118765.1 Candidatus Hydrogenedentota bacterium | reverse complement strand
TGCGGCCTGTGCAGAAAACAAGGTGAAACTTGGCGTAGGTTTTATGATGCGCTACCATGCGCAGCATCAGGCTGCGTTGCAAATGATACAGGCCGGGGCCCTCGGCACGCCGGTGTTTGCACGGGCGCAGCTGTCCTGTTGGTATCCGCCCATCCCGGACGCATGGCGGCAGTCCCCGCAGCTCGGTGGCGGCGGCAGTTTGGTGGACCTTGGCGGCCATTGCATTGACCTGCTCGAAATGCTGCTGGGACCGGTTAAAAGGGTCTCCTGCACAATCGGCAATTTGGTGCAGTCCTATGCCAGCGAAGACACCGCCGTGGCTTTGCTGGAGTTCGAATCAGGCGCCAGAGGCGTGGTGGATTGCCTGTTTAATGTGCCTGACGCCAGTTCTCTGAACCGTCTGGAGCTATACGGGTCAAAGGGAAGCATCCTGGCGGAAGGCACTATTGGTCAGCTGCCCGGCGGCGCCATGACGGCCCGTCTTGACGAGAGCAACACGGAATATGCCGCACAGCAGGAGCGGTCCGCCGATGGCGGCATGGTAATCGCCCCGGAACCGGTGAACATGTATCGCGCCGAGGTGGAAGCCTTCGCACAATCCCTGCTCGATGACACCGAACCACCCATCACGGGTTCAGACGGATTGCGCAGCCAACGCATACTCACCGCGTGTTATGAAAGTGCGCAGACAGGGGCACGAGTTCCTGTTTGAAATCCCGGGATAGCGACCTTCGCCTAAAAAAGGTTGCCCTGAAAATAGATTAGGAACACAGACACTGACCCAAGCGGAGCGGGATTTGTACCTGTCTTTCGAAAGGGCCGTGCCTTTTTGCCTGCCAAGCCGCAGTAACAGGGCATCAGCGACATCAATTGTTTCATGCGCATGAGAGCGCATTGTTTTTTCAACGAATAAGGATGAGATGAATGTTTTTGAGAATGACCGCGAATTTGTTTGGGATGATGTGTGTACTGTTGGCGCTTTCCGTAAGCGCCGCCGACCCGTATTTGCTGGACGAATCTGAACGCCAGTGGACACCGGTGCCCGATGAGGTGTATTTGCAGGAGGTGGGCGCACAGTTTGAAACAGACGCGCCGGTGCTGACGGCGGCGGTGTTTGAAGATGTCGCCTATGTCAGCATGGGCGACGGCGTCTATGAAGTGAGCGAAGACGGACTGCACTATCTGGACGACTCTCCCACGGGCATACACCGTATGCGCGTGGTGGACGGCGCATTGTGGGGCATGTCCGACAACGGCCTGTATCGCTTTGCCGACGGCACACTGGAGCAACTCAGCGACGCGCCGTTTGTGGATGTATGCATGGTACGCGGCGTGGTATATGTAGCCACACGGGACGACGTATTCCAATACATTGACGGCGCTTTGGTCAATGTGGAGCCTGAAATAGGTTTTCGCACAACAAATATCACATATCATCTGGAGGATGGCACACACATAACATACGAGCGCGAAGACGGCACGGTGGCGCGTTGGCGGCCGCCGAACATCGGGCCTGTCAAGCGCCTCGCCTCCTACAGCGACACCTTGTATGTCTTGCAAGAGAACGGCCTTGTCCTGCTGGACAACGAAACTGTTGACCCCCGTGTTATTGAATGGGGACTGCCGCCTTCGGACACGATGCGCGACATGCTGTCACGCGGCAACCGGCTGCTCTTTGCCACAGACAGTGGCGTGGGCGTGTTGCGCGGCATGGCCATGACCACGCTGGACGGCAAGAGCGGCCTGCCCTATGAAGACACCACCTGTCTCGCGGAAGGCTTTGAAAACGACCTCTGGATAGGCACCACATGGGGCGCCGTGCGCAAGGTTGACCAGACTGATTTCCACTATTTTGCGGGGAAACGCTGGCTGCCGGATGACCGGGTGAACGACATCGCCGTGGGCGATCATGTGGTGTATGTTGCCACCGACGGCGGCGTGGGCATCATCCGCTACGAACCATACACCTTGCTCAAGAAAGCCGCCTATTATGAACGCAGAATGGAAGAATACGGCCATCGGCGCATGGGGTTTGTACATCGGCTGAACCGAACCGGCGACGGCGAATGGATTCGCGGCATAAGCGACAACGACGGCACTTCCGCCGCGTTCTACCTTACCGCAATGTCATACAAATACGCCGTAACAGGCGACGAAATCGCATGGGAAAACGCAGTGGATGCCTTCAACGCCCTGATTTGGCTGGAAGAGGCCACTCCTGTTTCGGGGTTTCCGGCACGCGCCATTTGGTCCATTCACGGCGACGCGGGCACAAAAAGTGAACGCGGCTCAGGCGGGTTGCCGGCCCGTTGGGTGCCTACGGAATGCGGCAACTTTGAATGGAAGGGCGATACATCAAGCGATGAAATCAGCGCTCATTATTTCGCAATGGACGTGTTTCATACCCTTGCACCGGAAGGCCCTGAAAAAGAACGCGCCGCCGAGCATATCGAAAGGCTGACGCGCCATATAATTGACAACGGCTGGAAATTGCGCGATGTGGGCGGCGAACTGACACGTTGGGGACGCTGGGATCCCGAATATCTGCAACGGCCCTACGGCATGTATGCCCGCGGGCTGAACGGCATGGAAGCACAGTCTTATGTGCATACCGCCATCGGGGTGCTGGGGGATGACTACTACCGTGATGCGCTCCAGCAATTGATCGACTGGCGCTATCACGAACACACTGTGCGCCAGAAAATCACGTTTCCGCCGGATTACATCACCACCTGGGATGACAGGCTCGCCTTCCTCGCGTATTATCCGCTTATCAAATATGCGGAAGAGGGGTGGTTGCGGGCGTTGTATTTGCGTAGCCTCGAACGCAGCTGGGAAATAAAGCGCATGGAAAAACACCCGTGGTTTAATTTCCTGTACGGCATTATGACCGGCAATGAATGCGAATCTGAGGAAGGAGTGCAATTCTTGCGCGAGTGGCCGCTGGACCTCACCATTTATAGTTACGCCAATTCTCACCGCGCCGATTTGTATCCTGAAAGCGACTATGTGCCTTACGCAGTCGGCCCGAGGACGCCCTCGCCAAAGCAAATGTCACCACGCGAATCCGAACCGCAACGTCCCGGGAGCATGCTTAATCTGGACGGCGGCTCGAGAGGGCGCCGCATTATCTCCCCAAAATTCTGGCTTGACAATTATTGGATGGGACGCTATTACGGCTTTATTGAAGCGCCTGATACCGATGACCCGGCATTGACAACCATCGAAGAGCGTCCCTTGGAACAGCGCGGCGCCAAGCCCTACGATGGGCCGCCACGGCCTTTCTAACAAAAGAGCGGCTGAACCGATACTGTAAATGTAAACGCAGACATGCGCCCGTCGCGTTGGCCATTGCTGACTTCACGCACTGGCCGGGGCGACGGGCCTTCGTCTTATGCGGTCATGCGTTGAATTGATTCAGGTGATACTCAAAATGGCGCACATGGAGTCGGTCCCATCCGTCCACATCCAAAGGCCCAAAAAAGGGATGGGAAGCCGGAAGGAGTTCATCGGCTTGCACCAGCTGTAAATACTCCTCCATCAGCGCCTGCAAGGTTTCCACATCGCCGGCTTCCTGCAACACAATGCCTTGACCCGTCAACGTCGCCGGCAACCGCATGTTTTTGGGAAAGGACATCAGCCCATGCAAAACCAATGCTTTGGTGATATTGCGCAGGAACCACGTACTGCAATCCGGCACCTGAGTTGAAAGGCCCATGGTGTGTCGCAAAATCCATACGAAATGCGCCACCATATCGTCGCGCCCCATTTCACCCCACCGCGGCGCGGCATCCTCGGGTATGCGACGTATCCGGTTGACAACTTCGGCGCCGTAATCAGAATCGAAATGTTGCATGCTCCTGCTTTCCGCCTTTTCTTCGCGTGTCCTCTGTTACATTCATAGCTGACAACCCGGACGTTGCGATGCGTGTAAGCCACGCATGAGCCCGGCAACGTCTCAGTCAAGTCCTGCAAGCGTGCGTACTTCTTTTATTTCCTCATCTGCCAGATAGCGCCATTCACCCGGGCGCAACCCTTTGGCATTGACACCGGCAAATGCAACGCGGCGCAATGTCTTTACGGGATGTCCAACGGCCGCACACATGCGCTTTACTTCCCGTTTACGTCCTTCATGTATGGTCAATTTTATATGTGACGTTTCCACCCCTGCGTTAATAACTGATACACGGGCGGGCGCAGTGACGCCATCATCCAGCTGAACGCCCTGTTCGAGGCGTTTCACGGTTTCCGGGGTTACCTGACCTTTTACCCAAACCAAATAGACCTTGTTGATCTTATAGCGCGGGTGCATCAAACGAAAGGCCAGTTCCCCATCATTGGTGAAAAGCAACACCCCTTCGACGTCGCGATCCAGCCGCCCCACGGGAAAAACACGCTGTGCCAGTCCGTCAAAAAAATCACCCACCGTTTTGCGGCTGTGCGTGTCTTTCAACGTGGTAACAACGTCAGCAGGTTTGTTGAACACCACATACACCTTCTTATCCGTCACAACGGTTTCGCCGTTCACGCGCACCTCGTCAACACCGGGCGTCACTTGCTGGCCTATGGCGGCGGTCGTGCCATTCACCACCACGCGACCTTCTTGAATAAGCCGCTCGCAGCCGCGACGCGAACCGACGCCGCATGCCGCCAGATATTTCTGGAGACGTACTGCGCTCATGGTTACTCCACCGTCCGCAATTCGTCCAGCGAAGGCAGCTCTTTTAGCGTCTTCAGCCCAAAGTTCACCAGAAACTCGTCGGTGGTGCGATACAGTTTCGGGCGACCGGGCAGATCGGCCACACCCACTATCTTGATAAGTCGCCGCTCCTGCAGCTGGTCAAAGGCATAAGAGACGCTGACACCGCGTATGGCTTCCACTTCAGCCCGTGTTACAGGCTGTTTGTAGGCGATCACGGCAAGCGTTTCAAGGAGCGCCTTGCTGAGCCGGTTGCTTTTCTTTATCTGGAACAGACGCCGGATGAAGGGGGCAAATTCAGGGCGCGATACGAGTTGGTACCCGCCGGCGATTTCACGCAAGGTATAGGGCAATTCCGTGCGCGTGTTTAGCTCTTCGCGCAATTCTTCAAGGAGCGTGGCAACAATATCCGGATCCGTATCGCCCAACACCTCGGCCATTCGGGGGGCGCTCAACGGACGGTCGCTGGCAAACAACAGCGCGTACAGTACGCGCTTTGACTCATCCCGACCCAGCGTTTCGACTGTTTCCACTGTTTCCAGCGCGTCTTGCCTCTCTTCATTCATATCGTCATGCACCTGTTATTGGACAGCCGGCTATGCATCCGAATTGCGTGCACCCGGTTGTGTGATTGTTTTACCTGTTGCCTCCAACAGCGGAAGAATAGTGTCCATTAGACGCTTGAACTTGGACAATCGCAACGACTGCTGTCCATCGCTCATGGCCTCTTCCGGATGGGGATGGACTTCCACCATAATGCCGTCGGCGCCCGCCGCCACGGCGGCACATGCCATGGGAATAACAATATCCCAACGTCCGGCGGCGTGGCTCGGATCCACGACTATCGGCAGATGGCTGTTCAACTTCACCACCGGAACGGCCTGTAAATCAAGGGTGTTCCGCGTTTCACTCTCGAAAGTGCGAATGCCCCGTTCGCACAAGACCACGTTTGGGTTGCCCTCTGACAGTATATATTCCGCCGACATCAAAAACTCGTTGATGGTGGACATCATCCCCCGTTTCAGCAGCACGGGCGTCTTCACTTTGCCCGCCGCACGGAGCAAACCGTAGTTCTGCATATTGCGGGCGCCAATCTGGATCATGTCGGCATACTGCGCCACCACCGCCACCTGTTCCGGGGTCGTGGCCTCGGTAACGATTGGCAGTCCGTGCATTTTGCCCACATCACGCAATATGCGCAAGCCGTCAAGCTCCATCCCTTGAAAACTGTACGGCGAGGTGCGCGGCTTGAAAGCGCCGCCGCGCAACATATTGGCGCCCGCCGCTTTCACGCCTTCTGCCGCTTCCTGCATCTGCTCACGCGACTCCACCGAACAGGGCCCGGCCATCACCGCGAAATGGCCGCCGCCAATGGACGCGCCGGAACAGGATATCACCGTATCATCGGTGCGGACTTCGCGACCTGCCAGTTTGAACGGCTTTAGAATCCGAATCACCTGCTCTACATAGGGCAGCGCCTCAAGGCTGGTGAGCCGCTCTTTTCCGCGTTCATCGCCCACGGCCGCAACAACGGTGCGTTCAACACCGACAATAACATGGGGGTTATAGCCCAACTCTTTTACACGGGAAACGACATGCGCAACATTTTCCTCGTTTCCCGATGACATTACGATAATCATAATACTCCGCCTGAAACAGTATCTAAGGTTTGAATGAACTTGGTACAATAACACGGTCCGCCCTTATCCCCCGTGCGTTAATAAGCAAAACGAACACGTATGGGGAATGAAACGAACGCCGCGCTGCTCAGCATAAGAAGTATACTACGCCACCGGTTCGGATGTAAACATGACCCGTCGGTTTTGTGTTCCGCACCACCCCGCCTGACGGGATAACCTTCGCGTGTATACGGCGGCGTTTCTTACATAGTTTCCTCTTAAAAGCGGCGCGTATTGCGACCCGATAAATAATTGATTCGCTTGGTTTGCTTAGCGACGCCATTTCGAGTATCATAGGGATGTTAGAAGCAGGTACTTCTAAATAAGGTGGAATTATGCAGCATACAGACGGTGAAGACAGAAGACGGTATCCCCGAAGTCAGCGCGGCTTGAAACTTACGGTTGATGACACGGGACCCGGTGTACTAAACCACATTGACAACATCTGCGCGGCAGGTGTGTTGTGTCATACGGTCAAACCCTTGCCTTTGATGGCACGTATCGGCGTTATGGTTGATTTGCCAAAGCCCATTGCAAGTCGCATTGAAGCCGAGGGAATCGTTGTGCGTTGCGAACCGGATGAAGTCGGTGACGACAACTTTCGCGTGGCCATTTATTTCACGCGCATCGCGGCGGAACACAAGGATGCAATCAACAGGTTTGTTGCACTCGACCCCGAGAATTGCGAAGCCTTTATGTAAGAACCGTTTTGCTTGACAAAAGCCTTACGGACGTAAACACTTCTTCATCATCCGAGTGGATGGGCATGTTCGCAACCGTCGGATTGAATATATCGCACCTACGAAAACCTTACACAACGAGGATGTAGCATGAACAAACACACCCTGACAAGAAGAGCGTTTTTGGCGGCAACCACCACGTCCACCGCAGCAGTGGTGGGATGTGCCCGTGTAAATGATGCGCGTGTCGTACCCGGGAAGGTCTCCCCAAATGACAAAATCAATGTAGCCGGCATCGGCGTTGGCGGCAAGGGCATGGGCGATATCAGCTCGTGTCGGCATGAGAACATCGTGGCCTTGTGCGACCCTGATAGCGACCGCGCCGCCGAAGCTTTTTACCGGTATTCCAATGCCAGGCAATTTGCCGACTACCGCAAGATGCTGGACGAAATGGGCGATGAAATTGACGCTTGCACCATCAGCACCCCGGACCATAGTCACGCACCCGCGGCATACCATGCCATGAATCTCGGTATCCACCTGTATGTGCAGAAGCCGCTGACCCATACTGTTGCCGAATCACGACTGCTCGCAAAGGTGGCCGCAGAAACCGGCGTCATCACGCAGATGGGCAATCAGGGACACTGTCATGACGGCGTGCGTGAACTGTGTGAGATGATGTGGTCCGGGGTTATCGGCGATGTGGCGGAAGCCCATATCTGGACCAACCGCCCCATTTGGCCCCAAGGCATTGCCGAGCCATTGCCTGAAGAGCCCATTCCTGACACGCTCGACTATGACCTCTGGATTGGGCCCGCGCCCATGCGTCCCTACAACAGCGGCTATGTGCCGTGGAACTGGCGCGCATGGTGGGATTTCGGATGCGGCGCCATCGGCGACATGGCCTGCCATATCATGGATCCCGCCTTTTGGTCATTGCGCTTGTATGAAGCCGAATCCTATACCATCCAGGCGGTTTACGAAGAGGACATGAACAGCCAGACCGGGCCCAACAAGTCCACCATCAAATACCAATTCCCCGCACGGGGCGACATGCCGCCCGTAACCGTGTATTGGCATGATGGCGGCATTATGCCGCCCCGCCCTGAAGATGTGCCGGAAGATCAACAACTGGGTGACGGCAACAACGGCTCTTTGTATTTCGGAACACAAGGGTATCTCACGGCGGGCGAGTATGGCGGCAAGCCGCGCCTGCTGCCCGACGAGCGTATGGCCGATTACACCAAACCCGAACCGTACATCCCCCGCGTTCCCGATGAGAACCCCTATAGGAACTGGTTGGACGGCATCCGCACAGGCATAAAGGCCGCCTCTGACTTTTCCTATGCCGGGCCGCTCACGGAAGTGGCCAATATGGGCAATGTCGCCTTGCATGCGGGCGACAAGGAACTCGAAATTGATGTGGTCAACATGCGCGTCACAAATGATGCCGACGCCAATACGTTGCTTACCAAAGAATATCGGAAGGGCTGGGAATTGCCCTGCTGACGAACGTATTCTTATGTGAACACACCGCCGTCGCGCCGCACACCGGGCGCGGCGGTGTTTTTTTGCACATAGACCCTGTTAACCGCCACGCATGTGCTGCTGGAAAAAGGACCAAATGATCTCCGAGGCATCCGGTTCGGATACGGATGGTCCCACAATAAAAGCGGGATAGCGGCTTTTATGGCCCGGCCAACTGTGTCCACATCCGCCAATGGCATAGAGCAATACCTCGGTGTCGTCTGAACAGGCATACGCAAAGCGCCGCACAAACACCGCATCATCCAGCGCTTCCGTCTCCACCACCGGGGAATACGCCTCACATCCGGCAACCTCCGCCCAAAACGCCGCCGTCGCCTCTGCTGATAAAAACTGTCTGTCGTGTGGGCCGCCCGCGCGACCGCCCGCATAGGGAATGACGGGATCTTCAATGCCATGCATCACCAATACCGGCAACGCGTCGCCGGGTTGGCACGCATCAGCAAAGGACTCGGTTATACTGCCCATTACCGGGGCCATTGCCGCCAGCCTGTCGGTGTGGCACGCATACCGTTGTATCATCATGGCCCCGGCGGACGCGCCCGTTGCATAAACCCGGTTGGCATCTACGGGATGGAGCGTCAGCAGTTCGTCCAACAACACATCCAAAAAACGCGTGTCCTGATCGTCGTCATGAATGTCCGAACGCCAACGGCGCCCTCGCCCGCGCGGATAGGCGACAATGAACCCTTCCCGCGCTGCAATGGCGTCAAGCCCGGTCATCCTGCGCATACCCCTGGGCGTGTCACTGAATTGATGCAGCGCCAGCACAAGCGGGACGGGTTCTTCTGGAGGCGGCTCTGGTACATACAAGAGATAATCCCGTCTGACGCCGTCCACCTCAACAGATTCGTAGTTGGCGGCGCATCCCGCAAGAAAAATCAGCGCGGCCAAAACCACAGCCACCAAACACGGGCGGAAGCCGCCGGGGTACGCTTGCATAATGATGCTCCTTACGCCTTGAACGCACCGGAGGTAATGCCCCGTATAAAGGGGCGCGTCGCGTAAATAAACAGTACCAACAAAGGAATGCTGGATAGCATGTAGGCGGCGAACAGGGTGCTGAAACTTGAGGCAAAGGCCGATGTTGCAAGCACGAATAAGCCCGACGCTATCACGTGGAAGCGACCGTCCGATTGGGTAACGAAAGGCCACATGAAATTATTCCAAGAGCTGATAACGTTCATGATAAGCACCACCGAAAGCACCGGCTTGGACAAGGGCAATACGATGTGCAGGTAGGATTGCAGATGTCCCGCGCCGTCAATGCGCGCCGACTCAAACAAATCTTCCGGTAGCCCGTCAAAGAACCCTTTCATGATAAAGATGGCGAACACCTGTCCGCCCGCCATATAGGGCAATATCATGGCCCAATACGTGTTCAGCAGACCCAGCTCGCGCACCACCATATAGGTGGGGACAAAAGTCAGAACGCCCGGGAACATCATGGCGCTGATGATGAAATAGTAAACAGCGCGATTGCCCGGGAAACGGTTTCGCGACAGCGTATAGGCCGCAACAGAGGAAATCAGCAGTACGCCGAGCGCGGTGGCAATACAGACGATGAAGGAGTTCAGCATATACGGGCGAATAAGCCGCCACGACCGCTCATAATTCAACAATGCCAGCGAGATGTTCTCACGCAACGCCTCACGCGGCGGCGCCTGCCGTGTTGTACCGTCTGTCTCGGCTATTTCAACCGGCGTTTCGTCGCCCGCAACCACCCGGCGCGCCGCAAGCACGGCATTGGAAAACGACTCGGGCACGCCAAAGAAGCCATGATAGATTTCCGTATTGGAGCGAAAGGAATTGTTGAGCGCAAAGATAAACGGCACGAGCGTCAACAGCGCAAATACCATGAGCACAAGATGTATGGTTCCGGTTTGCAGGTATCGCATCATCGCACCCCTTCCAATTCTTCTGTTGAACGGACATAACGCATGTTCAACACGGTAAGGGTAAATACCACAACAAACAGGCACAC
>SKQZ01000281.1 GCA_007118765.1 Candidatus Hydrogenedentota bacterium | reverse complement strand
GCAGGCCGCCGGCTGACAGCGTGTTAGTACACGTCGAAGTCGGCGGGCAAGCAAAGTGCCTGATATGGTGTAAGATTCGCAGGCGCAACCCCGCCACGGCGGGGTGAAATATGCGGGCTAGGCGTCTGTCAGTTTGGCTATTAGCGTCTTGAGGGTTTCCGCGGCATCCCCTTCCATCAACACAACATTGTCCTGCTCGTACAAAGTGTTGGGCACACCGGCATACCCCGGCTTGTCATCCAAATTGCACACAATGACATGGCGTGCCTCTCCCGCACGGAGAATCGGCATGCCGTATATCGGCGTGTCCTCGGCGGTGGATGCGGCTGGATTTACCACGTCGTTGGCGCCAACTACGAGCACCAGGTCCGTTGACGAAAAGTCGTCGTTGATGGCATCCATTTCAAAAAGCAAGTCATACGATACATCCACTTCCGCCAATAGCACATGCATGTGGCCGGGCATCCTGCCTGCAACGGGATGAATGGCAAAGCGTACCGGCGTATCCCGCTCCTGCAGCATGTCCGCCAATTGTTTCACCTGCATTTGCGCCTGTGCCTGCGCCATGCCGTAGCCGGGCACAATAACAACCGTCTCCGCCTCGCGCAGAAGGGTTACGGGATCGGGCTTTTCCGGCTTGGATGGCACCGTGTCCGAAGTTGGCGCTGTGTCGGGTTCCACAGTCGCCGCCCGGGCATTGGTGGTGGTGGCGCCTGCCAGCACCACGCGCAAAGATCGGTTCATGGCGCCGCACATGATACGGGTGAGGATAAATCCTGCCGCACCGACAATGGCCCCCACGGCGACCAATAGCAGACTGTTCACCGCGAACCCCGCAATGGCCGCGGAAATACCGGACATGGAATTAAGCAGTGAAATGGCAATGGGCATGTCCGCACCGCCAATACGAATAGCAAAGAGCACCCCCAGCCCCAACGCCACCACAAGCGCCACGGGCGCCACCGTCTGCGCACCAACGTTGCAGGCAAGCAAGAGCGCGGCGCCAAGCAGTACCACGGCCAGCACGGTGCTGTAAAGACGGTATCGGCGCACCTGTACGGGTTGCTGCGGCAAGAGCCCGGATAACTTTCCTGCGGCCGTCAAACTGCCGCTAAAGGTCACTGCACCCACCATCAACGCCAGCGCGGATGCGCCCCGTTCCGCCACGGCGACCACATCCACGCCGATCAAGATGGCAAGACCCACCAATGCGGAGGCAGCGCCTCCCAATCCGTTCAACAACGCCACCGTCTGTGGCATGTGGATGGTTTTAACCGCATACGCCAACATACCGCCCAGAATACCGGCCAACAACAATGCGCCCAACACGAGGAGGTTGGTCGCCACGCCTTCATGGAACAACGTCAGTACAACGCCGAACCCCAGCGCACACGCCCCCGTGATATTGCCCAGCACGGCGGTGCGTGGCGAGTTCATCAATCGGATTCCGGCAATAACCCCGGCAACACATGCCACGATACCGGCCATGTACCATGCACCGCTCATGAGTTGTCCTCTCCACGGTGTTTCTTAAACATTTTGAGCATTCGGTGGGTCACCAGAAAACCGCCCACAATGTTGATGCCCGCCAGCACTATGGCCATGGCGCCCAGATATCGGCCCATTGTAAACGCCCCTGCAATGGCAAGCGCAGCCACCAGTGTCACGCCGGACAAGGCATTCATGCCCGACATCAGCGGCGTGTGCAACATGGGCGGCACCGCCCGCAACAGTTTATACCCAACCGCCGTGGCAATCACGAGCGCCACAACCAGCAACAGCATGTGCATCGTCGCTACTCCTCTTTGAGTTCTGCCACCGCCTCAAGGTACCCCGCATGAACAATATCGCCGTCGCGGGTTACGAGTGCGGAACGTACAATGTCATCTTCCATATTCAAAACCAAGCCGTTGTCTTCACAGAGATAGGCCAGGAAATTATATACGTTGTTGGCGAACAACCAGGTAGCGGCGGCAGGCACCGTCCCGGGCAAGTTTTGAATGCCGTGAATGGAAACGCCATGCTTTTCGATTATTTGGCCCCGTTCCGTCAAGGCGCAGTTGCCTCCCTGGTCTATGGCAATATCCACAATCACAGAACCCGGACGCATGGAAGCCACCATCTCCTCCGTAAGCAGCATTGGCGCCCGTTTTCCCGGCACCAACGCCGCAAGGATAACGATGGACGCGTCGCGAACGACAGGCGCGAGCGCCTCTTGTTCCCGCAATAGCCACTCGTCAGGCAGATGACGTGCATAGCCGCCTTCGCCCGTGGCCAATTCGGGCGGTACACCCACATCAACTATTTTTGCCCCGAGGCTCTTTGCCTGTTCACACGCATCAGGCCGAATATCCGCCGCCTGCGTTACCGCACCCAACCGCTTCGCGGTGGCCAATGCCTGCAATCCGGCCACGCCGGCGCCCACCACAAGCGTCTGTGCAGGCCGGGTAGCGCCCACCGCCGTGCCAATCATGGGCACAAAGGTCGCCAAATCGCTCGCAGCCATCAACACAGATTTGTAGCCTGCCACGGTGCTCATGGACGTGAGCGCATCCATTGATTGCGCCCGCGTAATACGGGGAATGCCGTCCAGCGTCAGCGCGACCGCCTCCCGTTTCGCCAGCAATCGCACCATCTCATGGTTTGCAGGCGCCGCAGGGTGCAGAAACGCGATCAACCACTGACCCGGCTGCAACAGCTCCGCCTCGTGACGTTGGCGCTCGTCATCATGGCGCGGTTCCTTGACCTTCAGGATTACCTGGGCAGCGCCATACAGTTCCTCCACACTCGAAGTTACCTTTGCCCCCGCCGCTTCATAGGCCGCATCGGAAAAAAGAGAACCCGTACCGGCGCCTGACTCCACCCAGACCGTCGCCCCCCCTTTGATCATTTTCTCCACGATTTCAGGGGTTGCAGCCACACGCCGTTCCCCGGACAATGTTTCCTTCGGAATGCCAACAACTACTTTTTCAAACTGCATCGTTTTACTCCTTTAGGGAAATGAAAACTTATGGTAGCATATTGCGATCAATGTTTCAATATGCGTGTTATTGTGAGTTTTAGGAAAATACTACAAGACACGACTGTTACCGCTGTCTATCCAGACACCATCAGCCGGCCGGGCGCGATTTATTCAGAAGCGCGGTATAACCCTAAAACATGCGGTGTATGAAGGATAAGGCTGTATTCGCATGGGCGTTCTTTGTCTGCGAACAGATAATCAGGTACAATCACGAAAACGGCTTGTACAGCGGCCTCGCCGGTCTTGGTATAATATCAACAGACGGAAGGCATTCGGGTTTTCGTTGACAACGCTACAGCGGATTTGAAGGAGAACCTCTCACATGCTGAAACGGTCCGATATGATTGCGGCGCTGGAAGACCGAAACACGGTTTGGGATTTTATTATTATCGGCGGCGGCGCCACCGGAATCGGCGTCGCCATAGACGCCGCCTCCCGCGGCTACCGTCCACTGCTTATTGAGGCTCATGACTTCGGCAAGGGCACCTCAAGCCGCAGCACGAAACTGGTCCACGGCGGTGTGCGGTATTTGCAACAAGGCAATGTTTCGCTGGTGCTCGAAGCCCTCAAGGAACGCGGCCTGATGCGGCAGAACGCGCCGCATCTGGTACACGATTTAGCCTTCGTCGTGCCCAACTATACCTGGTGGGAGGCGCCGTTTTATGGCATCGGTCTGCGCCTCTATGACTTCCTTGCCGGAAAACACGGCTTCGGTACGTCGCGCAATCTTTCCCTCAAGAAGACGATGGAGCTTATTCCGACGGTCAAGACCGACGGCCTGCGCGGCGGCGTGGTGTATTACGATGGTCAATTTGACGATGCCCGCCTGTTGATCAACATGATGCAAACGGCTGTTGAACAGGGCGCCGTCGTGGCGAATTACGTTGAGGCCAAAGCACTGACCAAGGACAACGACATTGTTTCCGGCGTGGTGGCGCTGGACAATGAAACAGGCGCCGAATACCACTTGCGCGGACGTGTGGTGGTGAATGCCACCGGCGCCTTTACGGATGCCATACGCCAGATGGACGATCCCGACAGCCCGCGAATGATTTCGCCCAGCCAAGGGGTGCATGTGGTGCTCGATCATTCCTTCTTGCCCGGAGACAGCGCCATCATGGTGCCGCATACCGATGACGGTCGCGTATTGTTTGCCATTCCGTGGCAGGGGCATACGTTGCTGGGCACTACGGACACGCCCATCGAGCAGGCAGAATTCGAACCGTGTGCGTTTCAGGATGAGTTGGACTTTTTGGTCACCCATGCCGCCCGCTACCTCAGCAAGGCCCCGTCCGAAAGCGATGTGCGCAGTGTGTTTACCGGCATACGGCCGCTGGTTTCCGGCGGCAGCGAAGGCAATACCGCCGCGCTGTCCCGCGATCATACCCTGCACATCTCCGGCACGGGACTGGTGACCATTACGGGCGGGAAATGGACCACCTACCGACGCATGGCCGAAGATACGGTGGACCAGGCGGCGGTGGTCGCCGAGCTCGACGCGGCCCCTTGCAAAACACACACCCTGCACATTCACGGCTATGTGAAGAAACCGAAGGACCTCGGTGCGCTGGCCCATTATGGCGCGGATGCTTTGCATCTTAACAATCTGCTTGCGGAGAATGAGGCGTGGAAAGAGCCCCTGCACCCTGACACGACCGTTTGCGCGGGCGAAGTCGCATGGTCGGTGCGCGAAGAGTTGGCGCGGACGGTGGAAGATTTTCTCGCCCGGCGATCACGCATGCTCTTTCTTAACGCACGGGCAGCCATCGAAGCCGCGCCCAAAGTGGCCGCCATCATGGCCGATGAATTGAAAAAGGGCGACGCGTGGAAACACGAACAGGTTGAACACCTGACCCAGCTGGCACAACGGTGCTTTATGATGCCGGGCCGGCACTAACCCGCATATTTCATAAGATTTCTGTTTCGCCTATGAAACTTGGTGAAATATCCGGGCTAAACTGAAGGCGCCCAGCGCCTGAACATAACGTCTATGCCATGGGCAACATACAGCGAGGAAGAGTTCATGGTTTCCGTTTTTATCATTGCGATTGCCGCCGCTCTGTCGTATGTCGTCAGTCGGCAGGTATACGACGCTTACGCCATGACCTTGGCGAGGTCAGGCATAAGTGCCGAGTTCCAAACCACGGTCTACGAAAAAACGATAGGTGTCGTAGTTGACCGTGTTGGGTATGGAATGGTCGGAGTGGAGCATATACCCGTTTTTCTGCATGACCACCGGTATTTTTGTACACAGTTCCCGGTCTACGGCATCCAGATCGTTTGAGTACAACACCCGCACATCCATACCGCCCATAAACGACAGCACGTCGCCGAAATCATGATACAGCTGCAACAGGTCCATGCCCGCTTTCACTTCTATCACCTGCAAACAATCAATGCCCGCTTCGATCATGCCGGGCACGAGGGGCGCCACATAGCCACAGGAATGCATAACAACGGGAAGCCCCCGGGCCTTCGCCCATTGGATGGTCATGCGATGGCCGGGCTGAATGATCTCGCGGTACATATCCGGGGACATGAAAGGCCGGTTCTTAAAACCCATGTCTTCAAAGAACCAAATCCCATCGGGAAGACCTTCCTCGGAAAACAGCATGTCCATCATTTCAATGGTCGTTCGTGCGTACACATCCACCATTTCATGCACCCAATCGGGATCCACGGCCATGCCCATCAACAGATATTCGTGGCCGCAGACAGGATGCAACAGCTCGAACACATTGGTGCCGCCCCAAAAGAAAAAGCGGTTGGCCGCCGCCGCCGCACGCCGTGCCTTGCGGTATTCTTCAAACATAATCCGCGCCCGCTCAGGCTTCAAAAACGGCTTGATATGCGCTTCCCATCCGGCGCGATCCCTGACCAGAAAGTCAACATGCTCCGGCGTGCAATCATGGGTTTTACTGCGTCGCAACAAGGCGCCATTGCCGTCGCGGACAAGGATGGTCTCATCCGTTTCCTCCACCGTTTCCGGTTCAAAATCGAGTTTGGCGGTAAAGTTGAAGGGCCATGTCAGCTGCATATCGTAGCCAAAATGTTCTTCAAGGCTTTCGTCCTGGGCGATATGCCCCTCGCCTTGCCATCGCGCAAGGGTGTCGCCCCATAGACTCTCATACACCGCGATCCGGTCAACCGGTTTGCGCGCCAAAAGGTTGCCAACCCGTTCTACGCTCGTCATCGCTTCCATAACACGCATTTAATCCTTGGCCAAGATTTCTCGCAGGGCGGCAATCAACGCATCCGTTTCGGCATCATCGCCAATGGAAATACGCAGGGCGTCGTCCAAACGAGGCTTGTCAAAATACCGCACCAAAATGTTTCGTTCCCGCAGTGCCCCAAATAATCTGGTTGCCGTGGGCGCATCCGCACACCGCGCCAGCAAGAAATTCGCCTGCGACGGCGGCACGTCAAACCCCAGTTGCAGCAGTGTTTCACGCAAGCGCTCACGGGTGGCGCACACTTTCAACGCCCGTTCTCGCATATAATCGTACGCCTTCATGGCGGCGCATCCGGCCGCCTGGCTGAAGGCGTTCATATTGTACGAGTCCTTTATCTTCAGGAACTCCGTAATCAGTGCAGGTCGGGCAACCGCCGTGCCGATGCGTACGCCGGCCATGCTGAATGACTTCGAAAAAGACCGCATGACAATGGCGTTTTCGAAGCGTGCGGGAAAGTCCATACAGTGGTCGTCGGCGAAATCCACATACGCCTCATCAATCACCACCACACCGTCAAAGCTGTTGCAGAAGCGCTCCACCTCCGCACGCGCCATGGCAACGCCGGTGGGCGCATTGGGCCGCGTCAAAAAACAAAGCCGCGCCTTTTCCGCAAAAAATGATTCCGGCGGCAGCAAGGCGTCATCAAGAGGCACATAGCGCAATTGGCAGCCATGAATGGCACACAACGTCTCATAGAGGGTGTATGTGGGATACAGGGTCAATACCGTATCGCCGGGGTCCACAAAGGCGCGCAATGCCAATGCCAGCAATTCATCCATGCCGTTGCCCGCCACCACCCAATCGGCGCCGGGTACGCCGTAGCGTTCGGCACAGGCCGTGCGCAGCGATTCAGACAACGGGTCCGGGTATTTGCGCAATGATTGCGCGTCCAGATTGTGCAGGGCGGCCAACACCTCGGGCGCAGGCGGATAGGGGTTCTCGTTGGTGTTCAGTTTGATGACATGGGGGTCTTGAGGCTGCTCGCCGGGCAGGTAGGCCTCCACGTCTCTGAGTATAGCGCGTCCATACCGGGTCATTATCGCATGTCCTTCAGGCGCATTGTCACGGATTCCGCGTGCGCTTCCAGCCCTTCCAACGTCGCCATTTCTTCAATGTCATGGGCATCGCGCAGCAATCGTTCCCGCGAGTAAAGCATCACATTCGTTACTTTTCGAAAGTCTTCGGCAGACAGGGGCGAACTATAACGCGCGCGCCCCATGGTGGGCAATATATGGTTCGGGCCCGCATAGTAATCTCCCACGGCCACCGGGGTCAGCGAGCCGATCATGACGGCGCCCGCATTGACAATCTTGTCAGCAATGCGCTGGGCATATTCGGTTTGAATGCTGACATGTTCCGGCGCAACAAAATTGACCAGTTCGATGGCGACATCCAAATCCGGCGTTACCACCACGCCGCCGAACTGCTCCAGCGACTTTTCAATGATGGCGGCCCGTTTCAGCTGCGGCGCACGCAGGCGCAGTTGTTCGACGGTTGCATCCGCAACCGCTTCGGACGTGGTGAACAACAGGCACATGGCATCTTCATCATGCTCGGCCTGTGCAAGCATCTCCGCCGCTATGTGAGCGGGATTGGCGTCCCCGTCGGCAATCACCGCCACCTCCGAAGGCCCGGCCTCGCTGTCAATGTCCACGGCGCCGCGCACCATCGCCTTGGCCGCCGTAACATAGGCGTTGCCCGGCCCGGTGATCTTAACCGCCGCAGGCACCTGTTCCGTGCCAAAGGCCAGCGCGGCAATCGCCTGTGCCCCGCCAATGCGAAAAACGCGGGTGGCGCCCGCCAATCGCGCCGCCGCCACCACTGCGGGATGAATGGAACCCTTGTAGCTGGGCGGCGACACCATGATAATCTCTTGTACCCCGGCAACACGGGCCGGCACGATATTCATCAACACCGACGACGGATAAAAGGCTTTGCCGCCCGGCACATACACCCCCGCGCTTTGCATGGGCGTCACGCGCTGCCCATACATCGAACCGTCCGCCATGCGTTCCTCCCACGATTCACGCAGGTTGCGGGCATGAAACCCGCGAATGTTTTCCTGTGCCCGCTCCAGCATGGCAATGAGATGGCGGGGCACCTGTTCCGATGCGGCCTCGATTTCCTCCCGCGTCAGTTCAAACTGATTTGGCGCAAGGGTCACCCCGTCAAAGCGCTCCGTGTATTCCGCAACGGCCGCATCACCGCGGTCGCGAACGGCCTGCACAATTTCGCGCACAGACGCTTCCCGGGCGCCGTCCGCATCGCCAAGCGACACCCGCGCAACACAACGCTCCAAAAACGCGCGCGCCGCCTGCATATCTGTCGGGGTTTTGATGTCGAATCGTTTCATGATTTCCCTGTCTTGTCCCTACGTTCTGCCTGTATCTTCAAACAACCGCCAACGCCATGTGCGGGCGGGTTAATTGCGTACCCGTTCAATTTGCGCGCCGAGCGCTGCAAACCGCTCCTCTATGCGCTCATAGCCCCGATCAATATGATACACGCGCTGCACCGCCGTTTCGCCATGGGTCGCCATCAATCCGGCAATAACAAGGGCGGCGCTTGCCCGCAAATCACTGGCCATCACCGGCGCGCCCATAAGATGACCCACGCCGCGGATAACAGCGGTGTTGCCGTCCAACTCGATATTGGCGCCCATCCGGTTGAGTTCGGCAACCTGCATAAACCGATTCTCGAAAACCGTTTCCCTCACCACGCTTGTACCGTCGGCACACGCGAGCAGGGCCATCATTTGCGCCTGTAAATCCGTGGGGAATCCGGGGTAGGGCTGGGTAGAAATATCCACCGCCTTCAACCCGTTCGCGGCCGCCACCCCGACGCGCCCTTCGGAAGCGGTGACGGTTGCGCCCGCCTCGCGCAGTTTCTCCAGCAGCGCCGCCAGATGCCCCGCATTGGCGTCCAGCACGGTCACATCGCCGCCGGTCGCCGCGCCTGCGATCAGGAAGGTGCCCGCTTCGATACGGTCGGCAATCACTTCGCATTCAGCGCCCTTGAGACTGTCCACGCCCACAACCGTGATCATGTCCGAGCCGGCGCCGGATATCTGTGCGCCCATGGCATTCAAGAAAGCCGCCAGGTTTTCGATTTCAGGTTCCCGCGCCACATTGGTGAGGCGCGTCAGTCCCTCGGCGCGACAAGCCGCCATCATAAGCGTTTCCGTGGCGCCCACACTGGGGAAGTCCAGTGCAAAGGATGCGCCGGTCAGCGTGCCTTCCGCAACCACATCGCCTTCGTCAAGTTCGATTTTGCAGCCGAGCGCTTCAAGTCCCTTGAGGTGAATGTCCACCGGACGGGTGCCGATGGCGCAACCGCCGGGCAACGATACGCGGGCACGCCCGAAACGCGCCACCAGCGGCCCCAGCACAAAAAAGGAGGCGCGCATCTTTCGTACCAGTTCATAAGGCGCTTCCGGTTCGGTTATGCCCGTCGTGTCCAGCGTCATGGCGCGGCCCGTAAAGTCTATGCGCACGCCCATGAACGACAACAATTTGTCCATGCTGAAAATATCGTGCAGACAGGGTACGTTGTGCAGCACACACGGCGTTTCGGCCAAAATGGCTGCCGCCATCAACGGCAAGGCGGCATTCTTTGCCCCACGCGCATGCACCGTCCCCGTCAGGGGAACGCCGCCACGAATTAGAATTTTGTCCATATCGCCTGTCTCTGCTGTCTTGCCCGGGCACGTAAAAAAGAAAGCCCAAAGCGCAATGCGCCTTGGGCGAAACTATCGTCACACAATGTTATTCGGTTGGCGCATCTGGGTCGGGTTCCTCGTCTGCCGCGTCATCATCTTCCTCGACATCCGCCTCATCATCCGCCGCTGTATCTTCGATGGTCGGCTCGGCTGCTTCTTCCGTTTCTGCCGCCTCTTCAACCGAATCATCCGGTTCCACCGCTTCCGGCGCAGGCTCTTCCACGACCTCGGCATCATCCTCATCCGCAGGCGCCTCTTCCACCGGGGTATCAGGTTCCGGTTCGACCGGTTCCGGCACATCCTCAGCGGGCGCCGGTGTCTCGGGCGCCTCATCAAACAATCTTTCCAACGGCGCCTCGTCCAGCGCCTCTTCCATCTCCATGTCCAGTTCTTCCGCTTCGTCCAACTCCGTGGAAACAGGTCCTTCAGGCTCGGCAGCAGGATCAAACAAGGCTTCCATGGTGGCATCCGGCGTGTCGTCCACCAAATCAGGCGCAGCAGAACGTCCCACCCGCCCTGAAAGAATGGACATAATCAATGCCAGCGTCATGAAAACAGCCGCGGAGGCATAGGTAATCTTCTGGGGCAGGCTCTTGGACGAACGCGGCCCGAAGATGGTGTCCATG